>QNBQ01000482.1 GCA_003645735.1 Candidatus Poribacteria bacterium | reverse complement strand
TGATCAAGATGTTCATCCGAACCCCTCCTTCTCCCTAACCCGTTCCCTATCGGCGCGGCCATAAAGATAGGGAACTCCCAGTATGGCCAGGAAGATCGTTATCCACATGGCGAGGAACCGCTCCTTGCTGACCGCTTCCCCCCGGATCGCTTTCATCTCCCCTCTGATCGCCTCCATTTCACCTCGCATCTCAGCTATATCCTGCTTCACAGCAGCTATCTCCTCACCCACCCGCTCAAGCTCCGTTCTGATGATCTGAGCGATTTCATCCCTTGTCAGCTCCGCCCAGGCCATGAAGGCGGCTGAGCATAGAAGCAAAACCGCTATCGAGATCGCTTTCATGCTCCGGTCCTCCCGAGATCATCTCACACTAGTCGAATTCTCACCGCCCCGTCAACGGGGATCCCCCTTTCAAATCCTTCTCCTGGGCTCAAGATAACGGGGATCTGTCCCCGCCTCCTCCAACAGCGATACGAACATCCCGTGAAGCTCCTTGACCACGTCCGGATGCTCGGACGAGACGTCCCTCTCCTGTTTGGGATCCTCCCTCAGGTTGTAAAGCTCCACGGGCTGGCCCTCGGCGCTGTAAAGCAGGCTCCACTCCTCGGTCGTGATCGTCGAGGGGACGAACTCGACCACGTTCCTCTCGAACGCGTCCACCGCCCTGGTCACATCCCCCGGGTTGTAAAGCGGCAGGGAGGTGACGACGAAATCCCTGCCCCTCTCCTCCTCGCCCCTGATTATCGGCATGAGCGATCTCCCCTGAACGGTCTCGGGTATCTCAACCCCCGCCATCTCGAGCACGGTCGGCATGATGTCCACCGCCGAGACGAGCGCGTTTGTCCTGCGCGGCTCGACGCCGGGGATGTAGACCAGAAGCGGTATGCGAGCCACCTCCTCGTAGATAGGCGACCTGAACCATTTCCCCTTCTCAAGCCGCGCCTTCCCAAACTGGCCGTGCTCGCCGAAATAGAAGCCGTGATCCGCCGTGAAGATGATCGCCGTGTTCTCCATCAGGCCCATCGCCTCAAGCTTGTCGATCAGCCTCCCGACCCACCTATCCACCATGCTCACCTCGCCGCAGTAGCAGGCGTGCGCGACCTTCAGATCCTCCTCGCTCACGCCCCTCTCCTCATACTCCCAGTAACAGGGCGCCACAACCCTTCCATCGTAATCCGGCAGATACCTCTCGACATACCATCTGGGCGGGTCCCACGGCTCGTGCGGATCCCAGGTGTCGATGTAGAGGAAGAACCTCTCCTTGTAATGCCTCTCCAGCCACCTCTCGGCGGCGATTATCGTCCTGGGCGCGCAGTAATCCTCCTCGTAACGCCTCTCGTAGTTCAGATCCCTCCTCTCAGGCCCCTGCCCCCTCACCCAGATGAAGTCGACGAACCCCCTGTCGTAATGGTAGCCGTTCCGGATGAAGAAGGGCGTGTCGACCACAGCGGTCGTGAGATATCCGTTTCGGCGCAGAAGCTCGGGCAGTATCACCTCCTCCCTCGGAAGGGGCGCCCAGCCCAGATAGGTGAAGGTCCACTTCCCCGTGAACAGATCGGCCCTCATCGGCATCGTGGGGAACGATGCGGCGTAACACCTGTCGAAAACCACGCACCTCTCGGCGAACCTGTCTATGTGCGGCGTGTATATCCGCTCGTTGCCGTTGCATCCCAGATGGTCGTATCTCAACGTGTCCGAGACGATCAAGATGATGTTCATCGATCATCCCCCCTTTCCATCAGATTTCCGGCAGCGGTCGGCCCAACCTCTCCTCCAAACGTTTTCTCATCTCCTCAACCACCTCCGGGTATCTCTCCAGGACGTTGACCCTCTCCTCGGGGTCGTTTTCCAGGTCGTAGAGACACGGCCCCTTCCCTCTGTCCTCGCCCTTGGTGTGCTGGAAGTAATGCCATTTCCGCGTCCTCACCGCTGCGAAGCTCCCGAACTGGACGAAGACCTCCTCGTGGATCGACTCGGCCTCGCCGGTCATGAGCTTCCAGAAGCTACCCCCGTCCATCTCCGGCTTCTCCTCTATCCCGAGCATGTCCAAGAAGGAGGGGGCGAAGTCCACGGCGCCCACCAGCGCGTCGATCCTCTTGCCGGCGAGCGATCGATCCGGATGGCGGACGATGAGCGGGAGCCTGGCGACGCACGAGTTAAGCAGCCCCGGGGTCTTCTGAACACATCCCTCCTCGCCCAGATGGGTGCCGTGATCGGAGGAGAAGACGATTATCGTGTTATCGAGCAGGCCCAGCTCCTCAACCCTCCGGAGGAGATGGCCGATCCACATGTCCACGAACGTAACCTCCGCAGCGTAAAGCGCTTTGATGGCGGGCAGATCCTCCTCCCTTATGTCCTCGACCCTGACGCCGTAGTCGAATATGAACCGCTCGCACGGGTATGCGTCGTAATACATCCTCTTGAACCTCTCGGGCGGATCCCACGGCTCATGCGGGTCGAACAGATCGACCCAGAGCATGAAGGGCTGGTTCCCCAGGTTTCTCTCGAGCCAAAGGGTCGCCTTCCTGACGACCCTGGCGCAGAAGTAATCCTCCTCGCACCTGATGTCCTGTGTGTTCATCAGATCCCTCAATATCCTCTGCTGATACCTCTCGTTCCCCTCTATCAGGTGGGCGGGCGCGTGTTTGAAGGGGTCGAACTTCTCCTTGGGCCCCGACTGCCACGGGTCGGCCTCCTGGCCCCTCACCCACTCCCACGCGTCGAAGCCCCGGTGGAAGTTCATCCCCGGCTTGAAG
>QNBQ01000481.1 GCA_003645735.1 Candidatus Poribacteria bacterium | reverse complement strand
TGGGGGGAGGGGTCGGCGTGGCCTCGCTCTTCCTGCTGGCCAGGAAGCTCAGGGAGAGGGGGATTTCCGTCCTGGCCCTGATAGGCGCCTCCACATCTGAGAGGCTTCTGTGCGTCGATGAGCTTCGATCCCTGGGCGCCGAAGTTCGGGTCGCCACCGAGGACGGGTCGGCGGGCTTCAAGGGGACGGTCGTGGAGCTGATGGAGGAGACGATAGGCGGGCTTAAGGGCGTTAAAGCGCAGATCTACGCCTGCGGGCCGATCGGGATGCTGGAGGGGGTCTGCCGGGCGAGGAAGGGTTTGCCCGCGCAGCTCTCGTTTGAGAGCAGGATGGCCTGCGGTTTAGGGATCTGTCTGGGATGCGTCATCCCCACGGTTTCGGGCAGGAGGTATCTGAGGGTCTGCGTCGACGGCCCCGTCTTCGAGGCGGATTGGATCGATTGGGAGGGGTTGAGGCGTGGATTTTTTGAAGGCTTATGAGGAGCTAAAAGAGCTGTTCGGCGAGTCGGCGGCTAAGAAACTGGTCGAGCTCCTCTCGGAGATGAGGGAGTCGCTCATGAGGGAGGAGTTCGACCGGCTGAGGGCCGCCTTAGATGAGCTGAGGGAGTCGCATGAGAAGACGAACGAGGAGCTGAGAAAGCTCGCCGAGGCCCAGAGGAAAACGGAGGAGGAGCTGAGCAAGCTCGCGACGAGGGTGGATCAACTGGGGAAAACGGTCGATCAGCTGGCGGAGACGGTCGCCCAGCTGACGAAGAGGGTGGATCAGTTGACGGAGAGGATTGATCAGTTAGCGGAGGCGCAGAGGAGGACCGAGGAGGAGCTGAGGGTGGTGATCACGAGGGTGGATCGGTTGACTGACAGGCTCGATTTCACGATCGAACGCCTTGAAGGGCTATCGGATACCGTGGGCTACACGCTTGAAAATCAAGCGTTCAAATCGCTCCCCGCGCTGTTGAGAAGGGATTTCGGCATAGAGGTGATCGGCAGGCTGGTCAGGCGATATGTTGCCTTGGCAGATGGGAGAGTCAGGCAGGTGAACATCTACGGGCGTGGGAGGCGGGACGGTCAAGAGCTGCTCATAATCGGGGAGTGCAAGGTGAGACCCTCCCGAAGGGAAGTTCATCGTCTTGCGAAATTGGCAGATGAGCTGGAAAAGGCCGAAGGAATTGAGGTTTTCAAAGTGATGGTCTGTCACGATTTCCCACCGGAGATGGAGAATCTGATCGAGGAGCTTGGGATCAAGGGTTACTGGTCGTATGAGCTTGAGTGAGGTGGTTGAGATGGGCGAGGTGGATCTATCGGTCGAGGTGGCCAGGATAAGGATGAAAAACCCTGTCATGGTCGCCTCCGGCACGTTCGGGTATGGGGAGGAGCTGGCCGATCTGGTCGACCTGAACAAGCTGGGCGCGATAGTCGTTAAGACGATCACCTTGAGGCCTCGGTTAGGGAACCCCCCGCCCAGGATCGTCGAGACGCCCTCCGGGATGTTGAACTCCATAGGGCTTCAGAACGTGGGGCTTGAGGAGTTCGTCTCAAGGAAAATGCCTTTTTTGAGGAAGCTTGAGATACCCGTCATCGTGAGCATAGGGGGGGAGAGGCCGGACGATTACGTCCAGCTGGCCCAGGAGCTGAGCGGGGTCGAAGGGGTGAGCGGCCTTGAGCTGAACATCTCTTGTCCCAACGTCAAAAGGGGCGGCATGGCGATAGGGGTCGATCCGGAGGAGACGTATGAGCTCGTCTGGAGGGTGAGGATGGTCACGAACCTGCCGCTCATCGTCAAGCTGACGCCGAACGCGGCCGATGTGACCGAGATCGCGAGGGCGGCTGTGGACGCGGGGGCGGAGGCGATATCGCTGGTGAACACCTTTTTGGCGATGGCGGTGGACGTTGAGAGGAGGAGGCCGATGCTTTCGACGATAACAGGAGGTCTTTCCGGCCCGGCCATAAGGCCGATAGCCGTCAGGATGGTCTGGCAGGTCGCACAATCGGTGGAGGTGCCCGTCATCGGCATGGGCGGGATAATGAGCTGGAGGGACGCGATGGAGTTTTTGATCGTCGGGGCGTCGGCCGTGGCGGTCGGGACGGCCAACCTGATCGACCCGACCGCTCCGATCAAGGTCATCGAAGGGATCGAGTCCTACTTGAAACGGCACGGCTTCTCCTCCGTGAGGGAAGTGATCGGATCGCTTGAGACGACGCCGAAAAAACGGCGTTAGGGTGTCGGCCATGGGGAAGGAGGGGATCGCTCGGGAGATAGAGAGCTATCAACACATAATCGGGGAGATATGGCGGAGGATCGCGCCCGTGTTAGGCCCCTTGAGCCTCAGGGCGATAGCCGAGAGGGCCGTGGCGCTCACCTCCGCCGAGTTCAAGTTCATCGGCATGATAAGGGTTACCGATGAGGGGCTATCGCTTGAGAAGCTATGGGAGGAGCTGGACACAAGCGGCGATCCTCGCGCGATAAGGAACGGGTTCAGGAAATTGGTGGTCAACCTCATGGACATATTGACCGGTTTAACCGGAGGAATACTGGTGAACAGGTTATTGAGGGAGGTGGAGGGGTTAAGGGAGCTGACGGAAGAGGAGGTGTGAGGATGGATCGGCTTATAGAGCTAGGGGTGAAGGGGCTGGACGAGGTGTTGGGAGGCGGGCTGCCGTCCTGCTCCATAAACATCGTCGCCGGAGCGCCCGGAACGGGCAAGACGATCCTCATGCAGAACATCATGTTCAACCTGGCCAGGAAGGGGATGAGATCGCTATACCTG
>QNBQ01000480.1 GCA_003645735.1 Candidatus Poribacteria bacterium | reverse complement strand
CCGCCCTCAGCCTGTAGCCCACGATCCTCCGATCGCCCCTCATCCCTCCCTCACCTCTCTGACCACCACCCTGTTCCCTTCCACTTTTACCACCTCGACCCTCCTGCCCCTCTCGATGAACTCCCCCTCGGCCACCACGTCGACCCTCCTCCCATCTATGAGGGCTATCCCGGACGGGCGCAAGGGGGTGACGGCTTCCCCTCTCCTGCCGACCAGCTCCGCCGGCTCGGCGGCGGCCCTGAACCCCTCGTCGCTCCGCTCGCTCGCCCTGTGGATAAGCGACCCTCCGATCCTCGTCCTCGGGAGCAGCCAGAACCCCAACCCACAGGCGGGAAGGGCAAACCCGAACCCCAGCCCCGTCGCCGTCAGCGCCGCCTTGAACCCCTCCCTATAGCCCGCAACACACGCCCCCGCCGCAACAAGCAGCCCTCCCAAAACGCCTATGGGGCCGAAGGAGGGGATGATGAAGATCTCGATGAATATCAGCAGCACCCCCAGGAAGACGAGGACGATCCCCTCGATCATCCCTCATCACCTCTGACGGGCCTGACCACCACCTTGCCCCCCTCGACCCTCACCACCTCCACCTCGACGTTCGGCTCGACGAACTCCCCCTCCGTCAGCACATCGACCCTCTCCCCGTCTATCAACGCGACCCCGGACGGCCTGAGCGGCGAAAGCGACACGCCCCGCTTGCCCTCCAACCTGGCCAGCTCGCTCGGCGGGGCCGTGTAGCCGCCTTCGACGCTCTCCTCCGCCTGGAGGACGGTGCTCTTCCAGAGGGATGTCTTGGGCAGGATGTATATGAGAAGCCCTCCCAGGACGGCCATCATGATAACCGCCTGGGCGAGCGTTGTGGCCGCCGCCGAAAGCCTCCCGGCGGCCGTGTCGAGCGTGAAAAGCAGGCCGGCGATGATCAGCGCTATACCCGAGATCCCGGCGACCCCGAAGCCCGGTATGACGAATATCTCCAAAAGGAGCAGGCCGACCCCCACGATGAAGATCAGAAGCCCTATCCCCGCGTCTATCTTAGCTATCATGTGCCCCCCGAAGAAGAGCGCCAGGCATAACAGCCCTATCGTGCCCGCGACACCCCAGCCGACCGTCTTGAACTCGATTATCAGCCCCAGGATGCCTATCGAGAGCAGAAGCGATGCGATGAACGGATTGGTGACGAAAACGGCGATCCTCTCGGCTATGGTCAGCGGGACGTCCCTCACCTCCGCCCCGGCGAGCGGCGTGTAAGCAAGGCCCTTCGCCTCGGCCTCCTCGACCGTCACAACCCCCCTCTCCCCTTTCAGCTCGACGAGAGCTATCCCCCTCAGCAGCCTCTCGAGATCCTCCGCGATCAGGTCGGCCACCCCCAGCTCGACGGCCCTCTTGGCCGAAAGCGTCAGCACGTTCCCCTGGGGCGAGATGACCTCCATCCCGATCCCCCGATCCAACATCGCCTCATACGCCTTGGGGTCGAGCGCTTTGACCGTTCCGTCCTTGAGCCTCACCAGCACCAGATCCTTATCGACCATCGCCGCCGCCACGTCCGGGCTCCTCCCCCTCATCTCGGCTATCGACCTTATCCTGCCGACCACGTATGAGACGGTTTTGGGGTTTGTGGGTATCGGCTGGGCGTCGCCGATCGTCCCTTTGGGAGTGATGGCGATCAGGTCGCACGACAGCGCTATGAGCGCCCCGGCCGATATGGCCTCGTCGTTCACGAAGGCGACGGAGGGCAGCTCAGAGTCGGTTATCGTCTTTATGATATCCCCCGCCGCGTTCAGGGCGCCGCCGGGGGTGTGTATGTCGAAGATCAAAAGATCGGCGCCCTCCTCCTCGGCCGTCCTCACCCCTCTGGACACATACTCCCTAAGCCCGTTCCCTATGGCGTTTCTGATGTTTATCCGGAACGCCTTGAGGGGCGAGGCGTTGAGGGGAAGGGAGGAGAGGAGGAGAAGCGCCAAGGCGAGGCGAAAAGAACCCACACCTACCCCCTCCTAAGCCGATTTCAGCTTCCTCCACAGGTAAACTATCGCCACCCCTATCCCCGCAAGGAGCGCGACGGTGATCAGCAGCTTCAACAGCCATATCAGGGTGGGCAGGACGATCTTCAGCGCTATGAGGGCCAGGATGGCGATAAGGATCAGGATCAGAAGCTTCTTGAGAAAGGCCATCTTTCACCTCCTCGGGCCGGCCCGAAGGGCCGATCAGACCTTATACTTGTCGATCTCCTCCTCGTCCATCTCCATCAGCTCCATCTTCGCCTGCCGCTTCGTCATCTCCTCGATCGTCTTCTCCGACAGGCCCGACTCGTTCAGCACGTCCTCGTCGACGAATATAGGAGCCTCGGCCCTCAGCGCCAGGGCTATCGCGTCGCTCGGCCTCGAATCGATGTGATACCTCCTGTTGCCCTTCTTGAGGTTTATCTGGCCGTAGAAGGTGTTGTCCTTTATGGCGACCACCGCCACCGACTCCACCTTCACCTTCAGCTCTTTGAGGATGTTGTTCATCAGGTCGTGGGTCAGCGGCCTTTTAGGCGTCTCCCCCGTCAGCTTCATCAAGATCGCCGACGCCTCGGGGATGCCTATCCATATCGGCAAATACCTCCTATCCTCGCCCTCCCTCTCCTTCTCCCGAAGGAAAACTATCGGGATGTTCGATCTGGCGTCCACGGAGAGGAAGGCGACCTCCACCTCAATCAGTTTGCCCATTTTATCATCCCTCGCTTCCGTTCTGGTTTATGCTGAACTTCTCTGCCTCGAAAAGCCTTT
>QNBQ01000479.1 GCA_003645735.1 Candidatus Poribacteria bacterium | reverse complement strand
CCGGTTTGTCCAACTGGCGGATATCTGTCCTTATGCCTGACCTCCCCCCTCGCCGTAACCCTTATCCCCGGCTCCTCGACCAGAGGGCATTTGTTCTCACAGATGCCACACCCTATGCAGAGATCGGCCACGACGTAGGGCAAAAGCACCTTGACCTTTCTGTTCGTCTTCTGCTCCAGAACCTCCTCCTCCCAGAACTTTATCGCCTTTTCGGGCACGGGGCAGTGCTCCTCGCAGACGAGGCAGTTTACGTGTTCGTTCCAGGGGATGCACTTGTTCTTGTTGATGAAGGCCGTTCCTATCTTGAACTTTTGCTTCTCCTCGAGCGACAGCTTCCTTATGGCGCCCGTCGGACAGACCTGGCCGCACGTGTTGCACTCATACTCGCAGTAGCCTATCTTCGGCACGATTATCGGCGTTCCGATCGCCTCGACCCCGCCCTCGAACAGCGCTGGCTGAAGCGCGTTCGTCGGGCATGCCTTCATGCACTCCCCGCACCTTATGCACCTATCGAGGAACTCTTCCTCCGGCAGCGCGCCCGGCGGCCTTATGAGGAACGGCGGGTAATCCTTGTCCTGGGGCTTAAGCTTCAAGATGGGCATGGCGACGGCCCCCACGAGCGCCGCTTTGAGAAAGGCCCGCCTCGACATCTGAAGCCCCTCGCCGACAAGCTCCTTAACCCTCCCGCCGAACGGGTTGGCGAACTTGAAGCTCACCGCCCCCACCGGGCAGACCTCCACGCACGTCAGGCAGACCGTGCACTCCTGCGGGAAGTATCCCCGTGGGTTTTCGGCTATCGCGTTCATCCTGCACTCCGCTTGACATCTGCCGCAATCGATGCACTTCTCGCTCACAACCCTCCTGAGCAGGCTCGTCCTCGAGGCCGCCCCCAGAAGGGCGCCCAAAGGGCAGAGATACCTGCACCAGAACCGGGGGTGAAATTTGACGAGGAAGAGGATCGCCGCGAAGATCGCCAGGAAAAGCAGCTGGAGCCTGAAGACGACCATCCCCTCCGGTGTCAGCCTTGAGGTGAGGAAGCCGTAGATCGGCTCGGTTATCCTGTTCAGAACCGGCACGTCGTAAAGCGGCCCCAGCGTCAGATCGACGAACTTCGCCAGATACGGGTAGACCAAAATTCCATAGCTCCGGGTGACGATGCTTATCGGGTCCATGAGCCATGAAAGCTGGGTGCTGAAGAGGGCGGCAACGGCGAAGAGGGCCAGCAGGTAATATTTGAGGTTTCTCAGGCGCGGGGTATGCTTTATCCTCGGCTCGCTTTTTGGCCTCCTGGTCTTAGGCCTGATGATCTTATCGACGACGTCCAGCGTTGTCCCCAGCGGACATATCCAGTTGCAGAAGAACCTCCCCAGCAAAAAGGTCGCTATGAGGAGGGCTACGGCGGGGATGAACCTCTGGACGATCAGGGAGGGGGATCTGGAGGAGATGGCCGTGATGAAGCCGGCCAAGGGGTCGAACCTGAGGAACAGATCCCTGGGTATTTTAGGCTCCTCCCCCTCGAAGATGTATGTCGTGTTGAGCAGGAGCCAGAGAAAGAAGATGAAGGTCCCCAGCTGAACGGCCCTCCTGAGGGTTATCCACCTGAAAAGCCATCCCGCTAGCTTCCCCATCCGCTCACCTCAAACCTTCACCGTTTTGACCCTCAGCTTCCCCAGGTCCATCTCGCCCAGCCCCATCCTGTGGGCGTTGCGGACGTATCCGAGCTCCTCCCCCTTAAGCCCGAAGAGGGTTGCGCCGAGCGAGTCGACCGCCACGATGTCCACCCCCGCGATCACCTTCCTGGCCAGCTTGACGTCCTCCGGCCTGCCGCCCGTCGGGCCGTGGTTCACGAGTATCCTGTAGGCGTCGAGTATGTTGAGGTGCGGTCTTATGCGGGTGGCGATGTCGGCGAGGTTCTGGTGGAGGTTCCTGTGAAGGGCACCCCTCTCGCCGCCCAAAACGCCCATCAGGTTCTTGATCGCCATGGTAAGCCTGGCCGCCGAATGGTGCTTGGCTATCGGCACGTTGATGAGGACATCGGCCTCCAGGGCCTCGGTATACATCGGCCATGACTTGACGCTTTCGCCCTCGGGTATGGCCACCTCCTTGATCTTCCGCTCGTCCACGTAGATCATCTTCCCCCCGGCCCTTTTAACCGCCTTCATTATGCCGCTCCGCCTGTATGTGAGCCTGGCCGGTTGGATCGTGATGTCGAACACCCTCACCTCCTTCGCCCCCGCCTCCAGGCACATCCTGACGATCTCCTCCACGACCTCCGGGTTGGTGGTGGCGGCCAGCTCCGGCTTCCTGTTCCAGGCGATATTTGGCTTGACGAAGACGACGTCCCCGCGTTTGACGAACCGCTTCATCCCGCCCAGCGCTTCGACGGCCTTCCTCACCAATTGTTTCGGATCATCCCCCTCGGCCACGGCCAGGTCGGGGACACCCTCGGCGAAAGCTTTCCCCAAAACCGGGGAGGCGTAGAGGGCCAGGCCGCCCAGGGCGGCCCTCCTCAAGAACTCCCTCCTGCTGAGCTTATCCATCATCCCCCTCCTTTCTCCGCCTCGCCATCATCCTCAGGTATGCCTCGATGAACATGTCTATCTCCCCGTCCATGACGGCTTCCACGTTGCTCGTCTCGACCCCTGTCCTGAGATCCTTGACGAGCTTGTATGGGTGGAAGACGTATGACCTTATCTGGTTGCCGAAGCTGATCTCCTTCTTTTCGCCCCGAAGCTTGGCGATCTCCTCCTGTCGCTTCCTCTCGTAAT
>QNBQ01000478.1 GCA_003645735.1 Candidatus Poribacteria bacterium | reverse complement strand
GGCTACTATTACTGGACGACCCCCTTGGTGAAGTGGATCCAAAACAAGGATTTAGCTGGAGGACAGATAGTCGAACAGGCCACCCACCTTATAGATCTCTTCAGGTTCTTCGGAGGGGATATCGAATCGGTCTACGCGGTCTACTCGCTTCAGACGAGGGCAGGACAGGAGGGGTTTAACAACTGGGACGTTTACTCCGTGACGATGAGGTTCAAAAACGGCGCCCCCGGATCGTTCGCCGCCACCTACGCCCTCTTCCCGGGCATCCCTCACAATACGGGGATAGACCTCATCTCGAACGAGCTGCTCATCAGGATAAGGGGCAACACGATGGAGAGGATTGAAAGGGTGAACGGAAAGGTGGAAAGGGAAACGGCGACCGCCCAAGTGGATCCCACCTACGAGCTGAACCTGGCCTTTATCAGGGCGATAGAGGAGAACAAGCCGGAACTGATAAGATCTCCCCTGAAGGACGGAGTGAAAAGCCTGGCTGTTACATTGGCAGCCAACAGGTCGGCGGAGACGGGAGAGGTGGTCAAGGTGGGTTGAGGGGGAGCCGAGGCTCCCCCTCTTTCAACAAGCCCGCTAATATTCCGCTTCTTCTTTAACGCCGATGGCGATCGACTCGATCCCCCGCATCTTCGCGCGCTCCATCACATCGATCACGTCCCCGTGTTTCGCCATCTTATCCGCCCTGATGATCAACGTTCGGATCAGCTGCGCTTTTTGGGCGAAGAACCTGTCCAGGTCGTCCAGCGTGCCGACGAGCATGTCGTCTATCGCTATCTCGCCGTTGGCGCCGATGTAGACGTTGTATCTCTTACGCGGGAACTCCTCCTTCATCTGCGCTCTGGGCAGATCCACGGGGAAGGGCGGGTTAACCCTCATGATCGTTGCCACCATGAAGAAGATCAGCATCAGGAACACGCAGTCGATAAGCGGCGCCATCGGCAGCTCTATCTCTTCCCTCTCCTTTCTCCTGAACAACATGGCGATCACCCCTCGAAAGCTTTCTAAGGCGTCCTTGCCACCACCGCAAACCCGATCTTATCGATCCCCGCCCTCTTGGCCAGATCTATGACCTCGACGATCTGCTGATGGAGCACCTTCCTGCCGGCCTGGATGATCAACATGTTCTTGGCCGTCTGGGGCGCGTTCATGAACCGGTCGAACAGCGTGGGCATGTCGACGACCTGGCCGTTGAGGATCATGACGCCGTAGGGGTTTCCGGGCTCGGGATCGGCTATCTGCAGCACCAGCCCTTTGGGCTTGGTGGTCGAGGGCCTGCCGGGGGGCGGGAGCTTGACGCGGATGCCGGGCATCGGGGCGAAGGTTGTGGAGACCATGAAGAAGATCAGCAGCAGGAACACACAATCGATGAGGGGCGCCATGTTTATCCTAGGGGAGCTCGTCTTACGCGAGCCCCTCATCCTGGTCTCGCCCCTGCGCACCTCTAACACCTCCCGTTACGCTTCCTGCTTGGAGCCAGCGGATCTGCGGCCCAGAAGCAGGGTGTTGATGATCTCCGTGGACACCTGCTCGATCTCGGTGACCCTCCTGGAGATCCATGCGTCGAAGGCGTTGTAGGCGATCAGCGACGGGATGGCGATCGACAGACCCGTGGCGGTGGTCAACAACGCCTCGGAGATACCGCCGGCCAGCTGCTGCGGGTCGCCGGTCCCCTCCAAGGCGATAACGGTGAACGACTTGATCATTCCGGTGACGGTCCCGAGCAGCCCGAACAGCGGGGCGACGGCCGCCACCGTTCCCAGAACGGCCAGGTTCCTCTCAAGCTCGGGTATCTCAAGAAGGCCGGCCTCCTGGATCGCCTCCTGGATGTCCTCCTTCGTGACCTCCTTCTCCTCTATCATCGCCTGGCTGTATCTCAGCAGACCGGCTTTCAGAACGTTGGCCAGCGGGCCGCCGGCCTCCTCGCAGATCGAGACGGCCTCCATAACGTTATCGTTGCGCAGGGCCTCGGTGATCTGAGCGACCAGCTGCTCGGAGCTGATCTTCGTCCTCGCCTTGATCAGCGCGATCAGCCTCTCGATGATGAACGTGAGCATCAGTATCGAACAGATCGCAAGCGGGTAGGCACAAATGCCCATCTTTTGGAAGTAGGTGATCGGCGTGTCCTTGGGCCTCATCTTGATGTCGTAGATCGCCTCTCCGCCGGGGGTGACGATCACCGACAGGTTGCGCCTCTCGGCGTATTTCCTGTGTCTGGCCTGCAGAACGTATGTTCCGGGCGGCAGGTTTTTGATCTCATAGTTTCCGGCGTCATCCGAGTAAACCGTCCCGCTCACCCCGCCCGGGCCGACGTAAGAGATCTCGGCGTTGGGTATCGGCTTTCTCTCGGGCGAGGTATCGAAGACCGATCCCCTGATGGTTCCGGTCTGCGCCGAGGTCACCTCGGCGGGCGTCGTCTCCTCGCCGCCGGTGCCCGCCGCTTCCTCCTGGGCGAGGACATAGGCGACGGGCAAGACGGCGAACGCGATCATAAGCGCTAGGATCAATTTGCCGCGCATCGCTCTGCCTCCTCCCTCCTAAGTTGCGCTCCAAAAATTATAACACCGCAGCCCGAGAAAAGTTTCGGGCGATGTGGGGCAAGCCCCACATCGCCCCATCCCTTGGGATTAGAAGCCCATCAGCGCCCTTATCGACCAGGTGTCGGAGGAGACGTGGGTCTTGAGGTCGGTCCTGTGCCTGAACTCCAACAGGATGACCACGTTGAACCCCATCCACTCGCCGCGGTTCAGCGCCTGGATGACCAGCG
>QNBQ01000477.1 GCA_003645735.1 Candidatus Poribacteria bacterium | reverse complement strand
GATCTTCGTCAGGGGGCAGGAGTATGACCCGTGGATAGTCGACAGGTCGATACCGGTCGATCTGTCCAAATGGCACAGGCTGCGGGGGGATAAGAGCGACGAGCTTTGGAGGCCCCGTTTCGAGCAGTATCTGCGGAACAGATCGACCTTCAAATCCGAAGAGGATTGGTTCGTCGCCAGGGTCGTCAAGGAGGCAATAAGGTGGCTGGAGAGGCAGGTCAAGGAGGAGGGGAGGAAGGACAAGCTGTTCCTATGGGTGGACTGCTTCGACCCGCACGAGCCGTGGGATCCCCCCGAGCCGTTCTGGTCGATGTATAGGGATCCGGGCTACGACGGGCCGGATCTCATAGACCCTGTCCCCGGGCCGGTCGAGGGATATCTGACGGAGGAGGAGCTCACGAGGGTCAGGTCGCTTTACGCGGGCGAGGTGAGCTTCGTCGACAAGTGGGTGGGGGTCTTGATCGAGGCGATAAAAGACCTAGGCCTCTACGACAACTCGCTCATCGTCTGGACGACCGACCACGGCGAGCCGTTCGGGGAGCACGGCATCGTCAGGAAGGCCCGTCCCTGGAACTACGAGGAGCTGGTCAGGATACCGCTCGTGATCCGCCACCCCGAACACGGGCACGGGAGGATTGTGGACGCCCTGGTCCAGCCGGTCGACCTGACCGCCACGATACTGGACGTTTTGGACATACCCACTCCCCTTCCGCTCATCTTCCGCGCGCCCCGGTCGACCGGGACCTTCCCCCAGGACATGCCGGTGGCCAGGAGGGAGATCGAGATCCACGGATTCAGCCTGATGCCGCTCATCAAAGGCGAGGAGGAGGCGGTCAGGAGATACGCTTACACCGGCCATTACGGCCAGCAGTGGAGCATACAGGACCGGGAGTGGAGGTTCATCCTGCCCATAGACGGGTCCAAGCCGCCCGAGCTTTACCATCGCCCGGACGACCCCTATGACCAGAGGAACGTCATAGATGAGCACAGGGACGTCGCGGACAAACTGGAGCTGGAGCTGAGGAGGTGGGCCGCGGCGTTGAGGTAGCACGGCCGGTTGACCGACCCCGCCCTTTGTGTTACAATCAGGCCGAGCCTAAAAGGGAGATGATGCCGATATGAAAATAGCTTACGGAACCTACGCCATGCCGATGGTGCCCCTGGAGGAGGCGCTGTTGGCGCTG
Organism: Candidatus Poribacteria bacterium; assembly: GCA_003645735.1. Taxonomy (GTDB): domain Bacteria; phylum Poribacteria; class WGA-4E; order B28-G17; family B28-G17; genus B28-G17. Next base: position 1,592 of record QNBQ01000477.1, on the reverse strand, counting down.
GCGGAGATCAGCTACGACGGGGTCGAGATAGCCATAAGCCCCAGGCATAACACCGCGCCGGATCAGCTCGACCCGGAGAGGCGTCGGCGGCTGAGGGAGCTTCTCAAGAGGCTGAAGCTCGAGGTGCCCGCGCTCTTCGTCCTGGGGAAGGTGATGGTCGAGGACGAAAGGGAGCATTGGGGGAACCTCCAGCTCATCCGACGCGTGGCGCAGCTGGCCAGGGATCTGGATATCGGCCCAAAGCCCGTCATCAGCATGGGCGTCGGCGGCAGGAGCGCCGAGTGGATGGAGAGGCGCGAGGAGCTGGCCCGGCTTCTTGAGGATTACGCCGAGCTGGCCTCAGAGGAGGGGTTCATCTTCGCCGTCGAGCCGCACGTCAACGCGATCGTCGACAGGAGCGAGAGGGCGATCTGGCTGATGAAAAAGCTGAACAACCCCCTCGTAAGGCTCCATTTCGACATAGTTCATTTCTACCTGGCGGGGGAGAGCATCGAGGAGGCCGTCTTCAAACTCGTCCCCTACACCGCCCACACCCACGTGACCGACGTCAGGAGGTATGAGGAGGGGTTCGAGTTCGTCCCCCTGGGCCAGGGGGAGCTGAACCTCGTGAGATACGTCCGGGCGATGGACGAGGCGGGGTGGAAGGGGTTCATAACGATCGAGGTGAGCGCGATGGTCTGGTCGAAGGAGGGGTATGACCCGTTTGAGACGGCCTCAAACTCATACAGGGTTTTGAAGGAAGCGTTCGAAAAGGCGGGGGTCGCCAGATGAACGGGAAGGTTTTGCTCATCATAGGGGATGGGGCGGAGGCGACCGACACCCTCTACCCGTATTTCAGGGTTCAGGAGGACGGGTATGAGGTCGTGGTCGCCGCGCCCGAAAAGAGGGTATACCACCTCGTCATACACGACCTGAAACCCGGCTGGGACATAACGGTCGAGTCGATGGGCTACCTCTTCGAAAGCGACGTCGCCTTCAGGGAGGTGAACCCGGAGGAGTTTCTGGGGCTGATCATACCGGGTGGCAGGGCGCCGGAGTATCTCAGATACGATGGGGATCTGATGCGGATAGTCCGCCACTTCTTCGAGACGAACAAGCCGGTCGGCTGCGTCTGCCACGGGATAGAGATCGTCGCCGCGGCGGGCGTGATAAAGGGGAGGAAGGTGACGACCGTCCCGAAATGCAGGTATGACGCCGAGTTTTCGGGCGCGACCTACGTGGACGAGCCGGTCGTGGTGGACGGCAACCTGGTGACGGCCCGCACCTTCTGGGACAACCACCACTGGATGAGGGAGTTCATGAAGCTGCTCAACGCCGCCAGGGGGAGGTTCGGGAAGGGGTGAGGCGATGGAGCCGGTCGAGCTGAGGTCAAAGCCTTTGAAGTTGCGTTTGAGGCGATCGGGCAAGTATAATATCTTGACGAGCTTGAAAGAACAGCGGTGATCCGAAGCGATGGGAAGGGGCGGAAGGGTCTACATAGAGACATACGGCTGTCAGATGAACCTGAACGACACCGAGATAATGAAGGGCATCCTCGCGCGGGGAGGCTATGAGATCGTCAGCTCCCCCGAGGAGGCGGACGTCATCCTGGT
>QNBQ01000476.1 GCA_003645735.1 Candidatus Poribacteria bacterium | reverse complement strand
GAGCGGAAGATGGAGCTTATAAGGAGGATCGAGGAGCTTTTCCCATCCTATGTCTCCTTTAGGGCGGATGACCCCCATCTCGGCGTGGACTACGAGGGGATAGCCGAGTATCTGGGGAAGGAGCTCCCGTGGGACGGGAACACCGACTACTTCTCGGCACAGGATTACACCGGAGGCCCTGCCGTACCGTTTTAATAGGATGGGCGGGATGAAGTCCATCGTTCGCTATCTGATGCTATGAGGGGGTGATGACACGGTGGAAGGCTTCGCCCCCAAGACCATCAAAGGAGCAGGGATAATCGGTTTATCCTTGCTCCTCTTCCCTATCCTCTGTTTGGGAGAAATTCAGACCAGAGGAACGCTCAACACCTTCTCCGACCTTCCGAAGTTCCTCCCCGATGAGATAATTGTGAAGTTCAAACCCGACATCCCCGCCGAGAGGATAGATGCTATAAACTCGTTTTATGGAACTAAGGTGATCTATCGCAGCCCATATGCGGGGTTTTTCAGGCTGAGGATACCCGAAGGCAAAACTGTCGGGGAGATGGTGGAGGTATACAGCCGACAGCCTGAGGTCGAATACGCCGAGCCGAACTATACGGCGACAGCTCTCTTCTGCCCGAACGACCCCTACTACCGCTATCAATGGAACCTGAAAGCCGAGCACGGGATAAACGCCGAAAAAGCCTGGGATATATCTAAAGGGGACGGTGTGATAGTCGCTGTCCTCGACACGGGCGTTGCATATGAGGACTTCGGGATCTACAGGATGGCTCCTGATCTACGCGGCGTTCGATTTGTGAGGGGATACGATTTCGTGGAAAACGACCCCCATCCGAACGACGACAACGGACATGGGACACACGTAGCCGGGACGATAGCTCAAGCGACGAATAACGGGATGGGGGTTGCGGGGATAGCTTTCAACTGTTCCATAATGCCCGTCAAGGTCCTGGATAGAAACGGTCATGGGAACTACGCGTGGATAGCGGATGGGATATATTACGCCGTGAAACACGGCGCTCATGTGATAAACATGAGCCTGGGGGGAAGCGAGCCGGCGAAAACCCTGGAAGATGCCCTGAGGTTCGCATACAGGTCAGGGGTCATACTCGTGGCGGCCGCTGGAAACGAGTTTTTAGAGGGTGACTCTCCGGCTTACCCGGCGGCTTACGACGAATACTGCATAGCGGTCGGAGCAGTAACATATGATGGGAAGAGGGCTTATTACTCAAACACCGGATGGTATATCGATCTGGTTGCCCCGGGTGGGAACGTTTGGGTCGATCGGAACGGAGATGGCTACGGGGACGGGATATTGCAACAGACGTTCGTAGGCGATCCCAGGGATTTTAAATACTGGTTCTTCCAGGGGACATCGATGGCGGCTCCCCATGTCTCAGCCGTATGCGCATTGCTCATCTCAAAAGGCGTGGAGGAACCACCCAGGATCAGGGAAGCTCTCTTCAGATCGGCGAGGGATCTGGGGGAGAAGGGTTGGGATGAGGAATACGGCTGGGGGCTTTTGGACGCATTCGGGGCTTTAAACTATGCGTTAAACCCCGGCACTGAAAGGAGTCGTAACCTGCTCCTCTGCTCCATCGACGCCCCATCCGAGGTGATCTCTGGGGAGAAGGCGGAGCTCAAAGTCAAGGTTCAGAATATGAGCCCTGAGCCGGAGAGGGTGACCGTCTCGGTGAGCGATCTAACGGACAAAGTTCAAATCGATACCGCCGAGGTGGAGATCGAGCCGTTCGGCGTGAAAAACCTATGCTTCAACTGGGATACGTCGGAGGCTTCCGAAGGACTCCACAGGATAGCGGCTGAGGTCAGGATCGATGACGATGACCCCTCGGACAACGTGAAAGAGGTCTGGGTGAACGTCGTCTCAAAGGAGAGCAGGTTGCTACTTGTAAAAGACGTGAAGATCCACAGGAGGAGATTGTTCCACTGGGAGGAGATTTATGCCGTCGTGACGGTGGTGGACGGGAGGGGGAACCCGGTGAAGGGCGCGCTGGTGGAAGGGATGTGGAAAGCTGATTTCATAAGGGTCATAAGCATGGCATGGACCGACATATACGGCAAAGCCGTTCTCATCTCCCCCTTATCCGGCGATTCGGATTCTCTGTCGTTCGAGCTTATCAGGGTGTCAAAGCCAGGCTGGATTTTTAAACCTCACCGGAGTGGGAAAGGGACGGATATCGTCAGAGGCGAAGGCGAGATGGGGTTTAAAAACGCGTTTTACAGGTGTTATCCCAACCCCGCAAACTCGGAGGTGTGGATACCGTTCGAAATAGGAAGGGGATCAGAGGTCAGGATCACCGTATACGACCTAATGGGGAAGCCAATAAGGAGGATGAATCTGGGATATAAAGCTCCCGGAAGATACCTGGAGAGATGGGACGGAAGGGATGAGAGAGGTGAAGAGGTGTCAAGCGGGATCTATTTCATAAAATTGGAAGCAGAGGGGTTTAAAGGTGTGGAAAAAGTTGCGATTTTGAAATAGATCGATGTCAACTTAGCTGAAAGAAAGGAGGGGTAAATGATGGGACATCGGTTGGTTATAGCCCTGACGGTGATGATCTTCGCCACCGTTTGGGGTTATGCCGATGAGGTCATCCGGATTCCCGAGCCGACGGCTGGAGATACGGAGAAGGCGATCGAGATAGTCAAAGCCGATCCGAGGGTCCAGGAGATCATCAGGACTGAAGGGGCTGAGGTGGAACGGGCCATGCCGATGATAGGGGTCATGTTCATAAACGGGAAGGAGGTCATGGAG
>QNBQ01000475.1 GCA_003645735.1 Candidatus Poribacteria bacterium | reverse complement strand
GGTGGAGAACCTGTTCGACGTCGATTATCAGGAGGCCGGCGGGTATCGGGCACCGGGGCTGTGCGTCTTCGGAGGAGCGAAGCTCGGCCTGTGAGATGAAGGCTTTCTGCAGCTGGAGCGGCGGCAAAGATAGCTGCCTGGCCTGTTACAGGGCGATGAGGGAGGGGCTGGAGGTGTGTTGCCTTCTCAACATGCTGTCCGAGGACGGGAGCCGAGCTAGATCCCACGGCCTCAGGGCGGAGGTGTTGATGGCCCAATCCGAGGCGGTCGGCATCCCGATGATACAAAGGGCGGCCTCCTGGGAGAGCTACGAGGGGGAGTTCAAGCGGGCGGTTCTGGCGCTGAAGGAGGAGGGGATCGAGGCGGGTGTCTTCGGCGATATAGATCTGATCGAGCACAGGGAGTGGATCGAGCGGGTCTGCCGCGAGCTGGGCGTCAAGCCCGTCCTCCCCCTCTGGGGGTCGGACAGGGAGGAGGTGATGGAGGAGCTCATAAGCGCGGGGTTTGAGGCGGTGGTGGTGGCGGTCAGGAAGGACGCGCTGGGGCCCGAATGGCTGGGCAGGGGGATAGATGATCGCTTCGTCGATGAGCTGAGGGGAAAGGGGATAGACCTGTGCGGCGAGGAGGGGGAGTATCACACGCTGGTGATCGACGGGCCGATCTTCTCCAGGAGGCTCGTGATCGAAAGGGCTGAGATCGTTGACAGAGGCGAGGTCACCTTCCTCGACATAACCGGTTTCAAGCTGGAGACGAAGGGTTGAGGCTCGAAACGGTTCGGTTCGAACACGGAGGGGAGATAGATAAGCTGAGGAGGCTCGGCCTGGAGGTGGAGGGGCTGCTCGATTTCAGCGTGAACCTGAACCCGCTTGGGCCGCCGGAGCAGCTGATGCGGCTTTTGAGGGAGCGGCTGGACGAGATAGGGCGCTACCCCGAGGCGCGGTCCGAAACCCTGAGGTCGAAGCTCGCCGAGCTGCTGGGCGTTCCCGGCGATTGCCTCATCGCCTCCAACGGCTCGACCCAGCTGATCTACGCCATATGCAGGGCCTTAAGGCCGAGGGAGGTTCTGATCCCTCAGCCGACCTTCTCGGAGTATGAGAGGGCGGCTGTGCGGTGCGGCGCCCGGATCTCGGAGCTCCTCCTGAGGCCGGAGGATGGCTTCGAGCCGAGGATGGACGAGCTGATCGATCGGCTCAGGCGATCGGATATGGCCTTCATATGCAACCCGAACAACCCGACCGGTCACCTGTTGGGAAGGGGCCTGTTGTTGGATCTGATCGAGCGTTTCCCCGATGTGGTATTCGTCCTGGACGAGGCGTTCATCGATTTCGCCGATCGGTCGGCCTCTCTGGCGAGCGAAGCCCCTAAGCTGCCGAACCTGGTAGTTCTGAGGTCGCCGACGAAGCTACTGGCGATTCCGGGTTTGAGGCTTGGCTACGCCGTCTCGAACCCACAGCTGATCTCGAAGCTGGAGGAGGAGATCGAGCCGTGGTCGGTCAACAGGCTGGCCCAGATCGCCGGCGAGGCCCTCCCGGAGCTGGAGGGATTCATCGAGGATAGCGCCCGGTTTGTGCGTAGGGAAAGGGGGTTTCTGATCGAGGGCATATCGGCGATCGAAGGGCTTCACCCGTTCCCATCCCGCGCCAACTTCCTGCTGATCCGCTCCGATACGCTCGGCTCGCGGGCCATCCAGATGAGGCTGCTGGGGAGGGGAATCCTGATCAGGGACTGCTCGAACTTCAAGGGGTTGGACGGTCGGTTCTTCAGGGTCGCGGTCAGGAGGAGGGAGGAGAACGAGAGGCTGCTGGGGGCTTTGAGGGAGGTGGTTTGAGGGATGCCCGCCAAGGCGATCATGGTCCAGGGGACGGGGTCGCACGTCGGCAAGAGCTTGATAGCCACGGCCCTCTGCAGGATATTCCGCCGGGACGGTTTCAAGGTCGCCCCGTTCAAAGCGCAGAACATGTCGCTGAACTCCTCGGCCACGCCGGACGGTTTCGAGATAAGCAGGGCGCAGGCCGTTCAGGCGGAGGCGTGTGAGATACCGCCATCCGTCGATATGAACCCCATCCTGCTCAAGCCGATGGGCGGGTTCGGATGTCAGGTCGTGTTGCGCGGCAGGCCGTTTGCGACGCTTAAGGCGGGGGAATACTACGACCTGAAACCGATCCTCTGGGAGGCGGTCCGCGAATCGCTCAAGAGGCTGAGGGAGCGGTTCGATATCCTCGTGATAGAGGGGGCGGGCAGCCCGGCGGAGGTGAACCTGAGGGAGAACGACATAGCCAACATGAGGGTGGCCAAAGCCGCCGGGGCGCCGGTGCTCCTGGTGGGCGATATAGACAGGGGAGGCGTTCTGGCGTGGATCGTCGGGACGATCGAGCTGCTCACGGAGGAGGAGAGGGAGCTTGTCGGCGGGCTGATCATAAACAAATTCAGGGGGGACATCGAGCTGTTGAGGCCGGGGCTGCGGTTCCTGGAGGAGAGAACCGGCAAGCCGGTCCTGGGCGTCGTCCCATACGTCGAGGGGCTGAGGATACAGGAGGAGGACTCGGTTGCGCTCGACCGGCCAAAGGTGAAAAGGGAGGGCGAGGTGAAGGTCGCCGTCGTGAGGCTCCCCCATATCTCCAACTTCACTGATTTCGCCCCGCTCGAGGCCGAAGAGGACGTCTCCCTCGTCTACGCCACATCCCCCGATGAGCTGGAGGAGGCCGATATCATCATCCTGCCGGGGACGAAGAACACGATGCGCGATCTGATCTGGCTGAGGGAAAAGGGGTTCGCCCGGAAGCT
>QNBQ01000474.1 GCA_003645735.1 Candidatus Poribacteria bacterium | reverse complement strand
GGCCGTCTCCGAAGCGGTCTCGATACCGGTGATAGCCTCGGGAGGGGCCGGGTCGCCCGAGCACATCTACAGGGTCCTCACCGAGGGGAAGGCCGACGCGGCGCTGGCCGCGTCGATATTCCATTACAGGGAATACACGATCGCCGAGGTCAAACGGTATCTATGGGAAAGGGGCGTGCCCGTCAGGCCGCCCGTCGAGGGAGGATGGGGATGAGGGAGGAGGCCTTAAAGCTCCACATGGAGGCGCTTGTATGCGATTGCCACTCCGACTCGCTCCTCCGCGTCCTGGAAAAGGGCGCCGACCTCAACTCCAGATCCGAGGAGGGCCACCTCGATTTCCCCAGGATGCGGGAGGGAGGTGTTGACTTAGAGGTGTTCGCCTGCTGGGTCGACCCCAAGCTGCCGGAGGAGCGATACGTCAAACAGGCCCTCAGGATAATGGACGCCTTCTTCAGGCAGGTCGAGGGGAGCGACGGGCTGGTCGTCCACGCCCTCAAAGCCGAGGACATCAGGAGGGCCAAATCGGAGGGGAAGATCGCCGCGGTGCTGGCAGTTGAAGGGGGACACGCCATATCCAACAGCCTGGAGGTTTTAAGGATCTACCACAGGCTGGGCGTCAGGCTGATGACGCTGACCTGGAACAACTCGATAGAGTGGGCCGATTCGGCCGTCCAGCCCAGGGAAAACGGCGGGCTGACCGATTTCGGAAGGCAGGTCGTCGAGGAGATGAACCGGCTGGGGATGATCGTCGATATCTCACACGTCTCGGACAGGGTCTTCTGGGACGCGCTGGAGATAAGCTCCAAGCCGATAATCGCCTCACACTCCTGCGCGAGAGCCCTGTGCGATCACCCGCGCAACCTGACCGATGAGATGATAAAGGCGCTGGCCGAAAAGGGCGGGGTCGTCTTCGTGAACTTCTACCCCAAATACCTCTGCCCCCAAGGCTCCGAGGTCACCGTCGAGAGGGTGGTGGATCACATCCAGCACATAGCGGAGCTTGTGGGGGCCGATCAGGTGGGTTTGGGCTCCGATTTCGACGGCCTGCCCGCCCTCCCGAAGGGGATCGAGGACTGCTCCAAAATGCCCGTCATAACAGAGCTGCTGATGGAAAGGGGGTTTTCAAAGGAGGAGATCGAGAAGATCCTGGGGGGCAACTTTTTGAGGGTGTTCGAGGAGGTGGTGGGATGAGCGAAGAAGTTCTAATGGAGACCAACCTCGAAGGGGTGAAGCTTTTCAAGAGGGGGAAGGTCAGGGACATCTACGACCTGGGCGATATGTTGCTTTTCGTCGCCACCGATAGGATCTCCGCCTTCGATTACGTCCTGCCCAACGGCATACCCTACAAGGGCAAGGTTCTGACCGGCCTTTCGGCCTTCTGGTTCGAGTTCACGAAGGATATATCCCCCAACCACATGATAACCGCTGACGTCTCCCAATACCCCGAGGAGCTTCAAAAGTTCGCCGATCTGCTGCGCGGCAGGTCGATGCTCGTCAGAAAGGCGGAGAGGATAGACATAGAGTGCGTGGTGAGGGGCTACATAGCCGGGTCGGCCTGGAGGGAATACAGGGAGAGCGGGACGGTCTGCGGGATGAAGCTGCCTGAGGGGCTGAGGGAATCGGATAAGCTGCCGGAGCCGATCTTCACGCCGGCGACCAAGTCGGAGACGGGCCACGACGAGAACATCCCGATAAGCAAAATGATCGACCTCATAGGCAGGGAGCTGACCGACAGGATAATCGAGACCAGCCTCAAGCTATACCGGAAGGCCGCCGAATACGCCGAGGGCAGGGGGATAATCATCGCCGACACGAAGTTCGAGTTCGGCCTGATAGACGGGGAGCTCGTGGTGATAGACGAGATGTTGACCCCCGACTCGTCCCGCTTCTGGGACAAGGCCGATTACGAGCCGGGGAGGCCCCAGAAGAGCTTCGACAAGCAATACGTCCGCGACTACCTCGAAAGCATCGGCTGGAACAAACAGCCGCCCGTCCCCTCGCTGCCGGATGAGGTCGTGCGCAACACGAGCCTCAAATACCTGGAGGCCTATCGCAGGATAACCGGCAGGGATCTGCTGGAGGATCACTCGACGTAGAAGATGAAGCTCCTCTCGAACAGATCGTCGAGGTAGACGAACACCTGCCACTCGCCCCTCTCAAAGCCGCCGGGCGGCCTGTCGATGTAGAACCAGGTTATCCTGTCGCCCGTCCTGGAGTTGAAGTGCTCGACAGTTTTGAGATAGGGCGGCTCGTCCACGCCCTGGCTCGGGGTGAACCACTCGACCCTGACGGTATGTCTCCCCTCGACGTTCACCCAGTAGATCCAGAGGTATATCCTCTCGTCGTCCGTCCTGAACGTGTCGGTTATGCCGTTGGGCCGGTCGTCCACCACGTCCAGGGCGAGCACGGCGTCGAGTATCATCGGCTCGCCCTCAAAGGGGCTGACCGACCCGGCTCCCCCCGACTTCTCCCCGCAGCCGCCCAGGATCAAAGCCGCCCACAGCGCCAGGGCAACCGCCGAAAGCGAGGGGAAAACCCTCCTCATCACCTCACCTCCCTCAACAGCTCGGCCCCCATCAGGCCGCAGGGGACGAACCTGTATTCATCCGTCCAGTTCGACTCATCCGTGAAGGCGCCCGGATGGACGAACCCCTCGCTCAAAGCCCTGTTGTGATGGGGGCCGAGGAGGTTCCTCAGGCTGTTTATAACCTCCACCGCCACCTCGTTCTCGCCCGGCCTCAAGTGGGGGGAGATGTTTATCTCGTAGGGCGGGAAGGCGACAAG
>QNBQ01000473.1 GCA_003645735.1 Candidatus Poribacteria bacterium | reverse complement strand
TATACTCGGGCTTTGAGAACTCGGCTGCGGTCTTCATCACTATCTCCGGCTTCCTCCTGGCGAAGACGGGCGTGTCGGTCGTGGGCTTTTCGGGATCGGGGCTTGCCGCTATCTCGTCCTCCAACAGCGGGTAGCTGACCAGCTCCAAGAGGAACGGTATGTCGTATCTCTCGCACTCCTCGCCGACCCTTTTGACGAACTCCTGCTGATGCTTCAGTGTCTCATCGGACGCCTCGGGGCGGTAGTAGATCAGGAGCTTGACCGCGTTGGCGCCCGCCTTTTTGGCCTTCTCCACGGACCACCCCTCTATCGGCCTCGACCTCCGCTCCCTGCCGTTCGGCCCCGCTTTCTCATACCCGGTCTCCTCGAACGCCAGGAGAACCCCCACGTCCTTGGGGATGTAATCTATCGAGTAGGGGTATCCGTAGACCGGATCCATAAGCGTCGCGCTCGAGTAAGGCGACAGGACCTTCGTTATGATCTTCTTGACCCTCGCCAGATCCTCGTATTTCACGTCATCCGGCTCGATCCCCATCACTTTTGCGAGCATCCTCTTCAGGGAGCCCCTCTGGTCGATCGCCATCATCCTGAACCTTCCCTCGGGATCGGCGAGGAGCTTTAAGTTCCTCTTCTTCCCTGCCGAGATCGAAACCCTTTCAGCCATCTTCCCTCCCCTTCCTACGTTTGTCGGAGCCAATTATACCATAAACCACAGAGGCTCATCCAGCTTTCAACGGTGAAAACGATCCGAAACACCTCACCCTTTGCAACGGGTTTATCGCGAGGGGTTCCCGGGAGATCCGGCCCTCCGGAGGGGGGAAGGATCGGCGCGGCGATGAGAAGCTCGATAGGGAATCCCCCGGGCATGGCTTCACCCCCTCGACGGCCAGCTTTCGAGCTTTATAAACCTCCCCGTCTCCGCCGACTCATACCCGGCGAACACGGCCTTCATCACGGACTTCAGGTAATCCTCGCCCTCGGTCTCGAACTCCTCATCCCTGAGCAGACAGTCGACGAAATGCTGCAACGCCGCCCTGCACGAATCCCCTCTGTAGCCGAGCTTCGGTATCTCATACGCGTGAACCCGCTCCGGTTCGAAGAGCGGCTTGACCGTTATGGTTCCGTCCCTGTCGAGCCTTATGAACCCCTTCCTCCCCTCGACCCTGGCGTAATCGCTGACCGGCTCCTCGACGTCCGGCTCGGAACATCTGGTCGAGTAGATGATCCCCCACGCGCCGCCCTTGAGGTCGAGGTGGATGTGAAGGGTGTCCTCCCCCTTCGTCACGCCGCTGACCCTCATCATCCTGCAGAAGATCCCCTCGATCCCCCCGCACAGGAACCCCGCCACGTCTATCAGGTGGATGACCGACTCGATGAGCAGGAACCGCTCCATATCGACGAAGTAGGGCTGGTTGGGGAACGGCGGGGAGTAGTAGGCGTCGGGGTCGTGTCTTATGAGCGTCACAGCGAACACATCGCCCACGGCGCCCAAGTCGATCAGCCTCTTGATCTCCCTATACCAGGGCTGCCACCTCCAGTTCTCGTTTATCATCAGCCTGACCCCGCTTCTCCTGCACGTCTCGACCAGCTCGACCGACTCCTCCCACGTGGGGGCTATCGGTTTCTGACAGAGGACGTGACATCCCTTTGACGCGGCGATCCGGGCGATCTGGAGGTGGGAGTCCGGCCTGGTGACGATGTCGACGAAATCGGGCTTTTCCCTCTCGATCGCCTCCTCGACGTCCGCATACGCCGCGATGCCGTATCTCGACGCGCACTCCTCGGCTTTCCCCTTCACCTTATCGACGACGGCGGTTATGCGGGCGTTTTCGACCCTGCTCCACCCCTCCAGGTGTATCCTCCCGAAAAAGCCGGCCCCGACGGTTATGCCCCTCAACATCCCATTCACCTCGGGATTCGGTCAGATTTTGATGTTCAGCGAAATCCTGTTACAGTTCCCCAGCTCGGATGAGAGGAAGGCGTAATCGATATCGATCCCCCCGCCCGAGACGAATTTGATCTTCAGCCCCGCCCCGGCGGTGAAATCCGTCCTCCTCTCAAGCCCTTTCCTCTCCTGAAGCCCGAACCTGAGCGAGATGACGTCGCCTATGTTCCACTCCACCCCCGCCCTCTTTTCGAAGCTGTAGATCGAGTTCGCCTCGGCCGAGAGCGTCAATCTGCTTTTCAACCTCTCGATCTCGACCGAGTACGCTACCCCGACCCTCAGGTTCGGGCTCATGACGTCGGTGTGGGAGGTTCCCTCCTCCGGCGGGGTGTTCCAGAAGAGCTTCGTTTTCGTCAGATCCTGAACCGCCGCCCCCAGGCTAAGCCTGCCCCGCCTGTATAGCGCCCCCAAATCGAGGCCTATCCCCCAGGCGTTGACGCCCCACAACGTGTCGATGTAAACGCCCTTGACGCTCAGCCCGGCCATCACCCCTCCCCAGGCTTTGAAGCCGTATGAGATGGAGAACAGGTTATAGGAGGTGCTGAAGGTGTCGACCACATACGGCCTGTTGAGGACGCCGGGCGGCATGAACGATTTGGGCACCTCGGTATACATGATCTCGTCCACGCCCACCCTCAACCAGCCGGCCCCGACGCTCCCCCCGCCGGCCGGGTAGGCTATGGAGATGAAATCGTAGCTGTCCAGCCCGTAGAGGGAGGAGTGCATGAGGCTGGCGGCGGGCCGGGAGAGGGAGGCCAGCCCGGCGGGGTTCCAGTAGACGGAGGTGGCGTCGTCGGCGATCGCCACGTAGCTCCCGCCCATCCCCAGCGCCCTTCCGCC
>QNBQ01000472.1 GCA_003645735.1 Candidatus Poribacteria bacterium | reverse complement strand
TGGGGACGATACTGATGACGGAGGACGGCGGGGAGACGTGGCATGAGGTCAAGTCCCCGGCCAGCTCGTCCTTCTTCGCCGTCTCGGGCCGCCTGAACCCCGAGACGAAGAAGTTCGTATGCTACGTCGTGGGCGAGCTCGGCGTGGTGGTGAAAGGCGAAGGGGAGGTCAAATGACCTCCCCTCACCCCTCCTTCGGGGCCAGCGGGTCCCCCACGCGGCGCTGCCACTCCACAAGCCTCTCGGTCAGCTCCTCCTGAACCTCCGCGACGCCCTCATCCCCGTATAGGTTCCTCTCCTCGCCGGGGTCGTTCTCCAGGTCGTAAAGCTCGTGCTGGCCGCCCTCCTCGTAATGGAGGACGAGCTTCCACCTCTTGGTTCGGATCATCCTCATGTGCGCCTCGGCGCCGTGGTGCATGTCGTAAAGCAGGAAAAGCTCGTCGCGCCACTTGACCTGCTCGCCCCTCAGAAGCGGCAACATGCTCATCCCCTCCGTTTTCAGCTCCGGCACATCACAGCCGCACTCCCTCAGGATGTCGATGAAGGTCGGCATGAAATCGGTCGAGCAGACCATCTCGTCGCATCTCGACCCGGGCTTTATGACCGCCGGCCACCGGATGATGAGGGGGACGAGGATCGAGAGCTCGAACATGTTCGGCCTGCGCTGGCCCCTTTTGCCCATCACGAAGGCGTTCCCCTTGGAGAGCAGGCCGTGGTGGCCGATCATGTAGCCGTTGTCGCCCATGAGTATGACGATCGTGTTTTCGGCCAGGCCTAGCGAGTCCAGCTCGTCCAACAGCCTGCCGAGGTTTCTGTCTATCGAGCTGACGCTGGCGTAATACCCGCGATACTCCTCCTGAACCCTCTCATCCGGGACGCCCTCGACCTTGGGCGCTTTGAAGGTCTTCCCTATGTAATGGGCCATGTCCTCCTCGGGGACGGGCGTGTAGGGGGCGTGCGGGGCGCGGGTGTGGAGGAAGAGGGCGAACGGCTTATCCCTGTGCTCCCGGATGAACCTTATCGCGTCGTCGGTCAGGATATCGGTCAGGTATCCCTGAAGCTGCCGCTCCTCCCCCTCGACGATCAGCGTGGGGTTCATGGGCCTGTTGCCGCCGCCCAAAAATCCCATGAAGTAGTCGAACCCCCGCTTGAGCGGGTGATAGATCTCCTTTTTGTGGCCCAGGTGCCACTTGCCGATCAGCGCCGTCGTATATCCCGCCCTCTTGAAGAGCTCCGCCAGGGTGGTCGCCTTGGGGTCAAGCCCCTCCTCTTCGCCCGGCGCTATCCAGTCGTCGATCCCCACCTGATGGGCGTAAAGGCCGGTCATGATCATGGCACGGGAGGGGGAGCAGACGGGAGCGGTGAAGGCGCGGGTGAACAGGATGCCCTCTTCGGCCAGCTTGTCCATGTTGGGGGTGTGGATGTCATCGTTGCCGTAAGCCCCCACCGCCCACTGGGCCTGATCGTCCGTGAGCAGAAAGATTAGGTTCGGCCTTCTCATCTTCGACCTCCCGAAACCCCGGACGGGGAAGACGCTTAAGATCCCTATGCTTGCGAGGCCTTTTAAAAACTCCCTTCTGTTCACCGCAAAACCCCTGGGCGAAGTCCGGGGCGGAATTATAACCCTTTCCCCTCCTCGAAGGCAAGCGCGGTCATCGATCCCCCCTTAGCTTAACGGTCGCCCTCCTCACACAGAAGGCGTCATATCTGCCGCGGCTTGAGAAGACGAGGTAGAACGTCCTGCCATCCCGGCTTATCCACTTGGAGGGGATCCGGTAGGAGTGAGTATCGCCGCAGTCCCATCGTTCGGTGAAGAAAGCTGTCGTCCAGGGCCCCCACGGCTCGGGAGCGTCGAAGATCCCCCAGCCCCCCTTATGGTTGAATCCCAGGGCCATCAGATACCTCTTGAGGCCGGGGTTGTAAACCACGTCGAGCCTTTCACAGTGTCCCGAAAAGACGAAGACGGGCCTCCTCTCGCGGATCTCCTTCGTCCAGACCGGCCTGCCCTCCTCATCCAGCCCGGCGAAGAACTCATAGGCTTCCCTCTCCCTTATCCTGCTTTTGTGAACCCTGGCGAGCACCACTCCGTCGTAGGGCTCGTAGGCGGAGGGGCCGTCCTGCGAGTAGATGTAGACGAATTCGTCGCGCGCCCCCTCATAGTTTCTCCCGAAGTTCAGGAAGGTCGGGCAGCCGAAGCTTATCCTGAACCTGAACCCCTCCCTCCAGGTGAGGCCGTGATCCTCCGACCACATCAGCATCGAGTTGCCCACGTTTCTGACCCATATGTAGAGCAGGCCGTCGACCATGAGCATGCCGCTCGCTTTTGGGCCTTTGGGGCCGTCGCCCGTCCGCTCGCCGGTGGGCGATCTGATGTTCATCCCCTTGAAATCGGGCGGGAAGCCGATGATCTTGGCTAAGCCCAGGCTGAGCTTTCTCTCGACCTTCGGCTCAAAGCCCCATCCGTCTCCGTATGCCGTGTAGAGGCAATCGTCATCCCCCCAGGTGATCGGCCAGTTATCGCTTCCCTCCGCCTTCAGGATGATCCGGTCGGGCGGGTCGAACTCGATCGACTCGATCAGAGGGCTGGGCGGGTAGGGAGGTGTGAGACAGAACGATAGGCTGACGAGTAACAGCATCTTCGCTCCTCCCGAACGGGTTCGTCGGAATTATACCACAATCTCCGACATTTCCCGGGATTTCCCTTAGGGCGGATTTTCGGATTTCACGGGTTGAAACTTCAGATCCCGTGGAATAAAATTGGATTTTAGGGGATACGGGGATGAGTTTAGAAGGGGTTGAGC
>QNBQ01000471.1 GCA_003645735.1 Candidatus Poribacteria bacterium | reverse complement strand
ATAGGGGTGTGCGGCGAGGTTCTGTCCGTTTATTTCAAGCCCCGCCTCCCGATGAGCGGCCGGGAGGAGGGGATCGCCTCACAGGTCTCGCTCTGCATAGCTCCCTCTCAAAGGGATTACGAAGGGATGATGGAGCTCAACTTGAACGCTTTTTACGTCCCGCCGGGGATCGATCTAGAGCATTTCTCCAAGGCTCTCCTTCCCGGAACAGCGGTCCCGCCCGAGCTGGAATGGATACCGAGGCCGAGGATCGGCGTCCGCGCCGTGAGCGGTGATCTCCTCGACCTGGATTTGTTGGAGGGGCTGATCGATCGGCACCCGGAGTGGTCCTTCGTCCTCCTCAGGGAGCCGGGGAGGAGGGCTTTGAGGCTGGCGCTTTACCCGAACGTCTATAGGCTCGGAGCCAAGCCTTATGAGGAGCTGCCCGGTTACCTCAAGGGGCTGGACGTAGCCATCTCCCCTTATATCCTCAGCGACCTGACGCTCGGACTACACCCCGTTGAGGTGAAGGAACACCTCGCCGCCGGCCTGCCCGTCGTGGCGACCGACCTGCCCGAGCTGAGGAAGCTGGCCGACGTCGTCCATCTGGCCGAGGATATCGACGGCTTCGAGGCGGGCATCCGCCTCGCCCTGGCCGAAAGGGGCAGGATCGACCTCATGCTGAGGGGAAGGGAGAAGGTGATGGGCGAGTCGTGGGAGGAGAGGGTTGAGCTGCTTTCGGAGATCATCTCCCGCTACATCGCCGCCCGCATCGGACGGTTGACAGGTGGGAACGGATAGGGGTATAATGTGGTCGGCAGACCATGAGCGGGGAGGTCGTTTCAGATGCGGGATAGAAGGGTTCTGCTGCACGTCCTCATACTCGCCGTCTTCGTGGGGGCGCTCTTCGTCGCGCTCAAGGTGGGCGAGACCGACGACGGGAGGGGCGATCGGCGGACGATTCTCGAGCTGCAACGCACCCTCATCGAGGTCATAAGGATGACCAGGGACTACTACTACAAGGAAGTGGACGAGAAGAAGATGATGGAGGGCGCGATACGGGGAGCGCTGGCCGCGTTGAACGATCCCTACACCTTCTATCAAAGCCCCGAGGACAGGAAGAGGGAGCAGGAGAACCTCTTCAGGGCGCAGTTCGGGGGCGTGGGGATAAGGATCTACGAGGACAAGGGATACATCAAAATAGCGATGGTCCTGCCCGACACCCCCGCGATGAGGGCCGGGCTTCAGGCGGGGGATATCATCCTCAAGGTCGACGGAAAATCGGCGATAGTGGGGCCTGAAACGGGCCTGACGATAAACGATGTGGTGGACATGCTCAGGGGCGAGCCCAACACCCCCGTCACCGTGACGATCCAGCGCCGCGGAAGGGCCGAGCCGTTCGACGTGACGATCATCAGGGACGTGATCAAGATAGAGAGCGTAAGATACAAGATGCTTGAGGACGGGATAGGATACGTCTGGATAACGAGCTTCACCGGCAGGACGGAGGAGGAGTTCGCCAAAGCTATCGAGGACCTTAAAAAGCGGGGATTGAAGGCCTTAATTCTCGATCTGAGGTGGAACACCGGCGGGCTGCTTTCCGCCGCCAAAGCCATCGCCGACGCCTTCCTCTCCGAAGGGGTTATAGTCTCGACCAAGGGGAGGAGGGAGGAGTTCAACAACGTCTTCCTGGCAGACGAGAACGTCCTTGTGCCGCCCGAGGTGGATGTGGTCGTCCTGGTCAACGAGGTGACCGCAAGCGGCGCCGAGATAGTGGCCGGGGCGATCAAGGACAACAAGAGAGGGGTGCTCCTGGGGACGAAGACCTTCGGGAAGGGGGTTGTCCAGGAGAGGTTCGCCCTCAGATCGGGGGGCGCTATATCGTTGACCATCTCCAGATACTACACCCCCAGCGGCGTCTGCATAGACGGGACGGGCATAACACCCAACATCATCGTCGAACAGCCGAAGCTGGACGACGTGCAGGCCGCCATGAGGGAGAAGCTGAGGGAGAGCGGCATCGTGGAGGATTTCGTCATCTCATACATCGAATCGGTCGAAAAGAGGACGGGCAAAACCCCCAAGGATTTCAAGCCGCTCGAAAAGAAGCTGCCCGAGCTCATGAGGAAGCTCAAGGAGAGGGGGATAGAGCTCGACGAGGAGATCGTGAAGCTGGAGATGAGGAGGGTCTTCGACCTGAACGTCGGCATCTCCAGGATAGTCGACCTCGAGACGGACGTGCAGCTCAGGAAGGCGATAGAGGTGATCAAGAGCGGGATGATAGCCAGGGCGCTCTCCTCGGAGGAGCCGATAAAGCTCTAATCGCCGCCGAACAGCTTCAGCATCATCTGGGCGTTGACGGCCGCCTGGCCGGCGTGACAGTTGTTGAAGAAGACGTAGGTCTTATCGGTCCAGGAGGCAAGCTCCTCTATCCTCGGCTTCCACTCCAGAAGCTCCTCCTCGGAGTAGAGGTAATCATACCTCTCCGAGGAGTCCCCTTCCCACCACTTGGCCGCGTTCCTCCCGTGGAACCTGACGTAGCCGACGTTGGAGGTGGCGGCTATGACCGGCGGGACAAGCCCCCTCAGCCTCGGCTCGTCCACGCAGCAGTACCCCATCCCCAGCTCCCTCAGAAGCTCGAAGACGTGCGCCTTTATCCAGGAGCGATGCCTGAACTCCACGAACAGCGGATACTCGCCCAGCAGATCCCTCACCTTCCTGAGGTAATCCACGTTCTCGTCCGACAGCTTGAAGGAATAGGGGAACTGGAGCAACATCCCGCCGAACTTCCCGGACTCCACCAGGGGCTTTATCGACTCCT
>QNBQ01000470.1 GCA_003645735.1 Candidatus Poribacteria bacterium | reverse complement strand
CGCCTGCCCCGCCGGGGCGATAGGGGTGCCATGGGGAATGGCCGAGGGGACGTATAGGGGCATAATCGACCAATACAGGGGCGTGATCTCCACCTTCAAGGAGGGGAAGGTCGGACATATAAGTCTGGCGATCGACATAACGCCGGGCTGCGACTGTCAGGCGCCGAACGACACGCCGGTCGTGCCCGATATAGGCGTCCTGGTTTCCAAGGACGGGCTGGCCTGCGATAAGGCCGCATACGATCTGATCAAGGCCGCTCCCGGCCTGCCGGGAAGCGCCCTTGAGGAGAAAGGCGCGCTCGATCCGGGGACGGACAAGGTGACGGCGATCTACCCCCACCTGAAGATGGACGAGCTTTGGAAGCTGGCCGCCGAGGCGGGGATCGGGTCGCTCGAATACGAGCTTGTGGAGATCGATAAAGAGGAGGGTTGAGGCTTTGAGGGTTTTGATAAGGCCCGCTGGGAGAAGCGAGTTGGAAGGGGTGAGGGAGCTCCTCAAATCGAGGGGGCTCCCTCACGAAAGGTTCGAAAAGAGGCTCTCCCATCTCTTCATCGCCCAAAGCGGAGGGGATCTGGCGGGGTGCGTCGGGCTGGAGGATCACGGCGGGATAGGGCTTGTGAGGATATTGGCCGTCCACCCCGATTACGAGGACGAGGAGATCGACAGGCAGTTGATAGAGCACATAATCGATTACGCCAGGCTGAGCAACATGAGGGAGCTCTACGCCTTCGCCGATGCGCTACACCCATACCTCGAGGAGGTGGGCTTCAAGCAGATCGGCCCCGATCAGCTGCCGCCCCAGATAAGGGATCTGCCGGACTTCGATCAGCTCTGCCCGGAGGGATCGGTCTGCCTGAAGCTGGAGATAGGGAGGATCTCATCGCTGGAGTGAGGTTTTGAAAACCCCTCCGCCCGATGTGGCGGCGTAAAGCGTTCCGCCGTCGGAGGAGATGGCCAGCGCCTTGACCGCTTTGACGGTCAATCCCTCGTTCATCGACCTCCAGCTCCTCCCGCCGTCCCGGCTGACGTAAACCCCGGTGGCGATGTCCGACAGGAAAAGCCTCCTGGGATCGGTAGGGTCGATCACGATCGACGTTATGACCGACCAGGGGATGCCGTAGGATGTCTGTGAGATGAGGAGGATGGATGGTTTGTCGAAGGAGATCCCCTCGGCCCCTCCGCCTAAAGGCAGCAGATAAGGCGGACAGACCACCTCGACGCCCCTCGCCCTCTCCCAGCTCTTCCCCCCGTCCTTCGAGATGAAAAACCCCGCTCCCTCACCCAGCCCGGCGTAGATCAGGTCGGGGTTTTCGGGGGAGATGGCCAGCGACCTGACGTCGACCGATCTGAGGCCGCTGTTCCGCTCCTCCCAGCTCTCGCCGCCGTCGGTCGAGACGAAAACGCCCCTTCTGAGCGTGCCGATGAATATCCTGTCGGGGTTTTGAGGATCGATCGCGATGCAGTTTATGCAGCGGGCGTCGAGGGGGAGGTCGCCGTTGGCCTCAAACCAGGTATCGCCGCCGTCGATCGACTTGTAGACCCCGTAGCTCCTCCTGGCCCTCCCCTCGTCCACGGCGTTCCTGTCCCTGCACATGACGGCGTAGACCACATCCGGCTCGGACGGGGCGAACCTCACATCTTTGAAGCCGTGCCTGTCGTCCGGCGACCCGCTCACGAGGGGATGTTTAAAGACCTCCTCCCAGGATCTCCCCCCATCCCTGCTCTTCAGGATAACCCCCATGTGCTCGTCCGATATGATCACCTCATCGGGGCGGGAGGGGTTCAGGGCCACGTCATACCACTCGGCGTAACAGGCCGGGCCGTATGCCAGGCCGATCCAGCTCTCCCCTCCGTCCAGGCTTTTGAACGGCCCGCTGCGGCCTATCGTGTAGACGATATCGGGGCTTCTGGGATCGACCTCTATGGCGTGGAGGTCGGCGCCGGTATAGCCTTTGCTCGAATCGACCCATGTCCTTCCGCCGTCCGTCGATTTGAAACACCCGCCGCCGTAGTTGTTGACGAAGATCGTGTAGGGATCGTCCGGATCGACGACGGCGCTTATCGGCACCCCGGCCCTTATCCCCGGCGGCCCCCAAAAGCCCTCCGGCTTGGACATCCTAACCCATGTCTCCCCGCCGTCCTCGCTCCTGTAAAAAGCGCTCGCGCTCCCGGCGTAGACGATATCGGGATCGGAGGGGGCGATCACGACCACCGTGAAGATATCGTCGCCCAAAACCTTCCTCCAGTGTTCCCCTCCGTCCTCGGTCTTGTAGATCCCGCCCATCCTGCCCAGGTAGGCCATCGCGTTGTTGCCCGCGGCGGCGAAGAGGACGTCGGGGTTTCGGGGATGCATCTCCAGGAAGCCGACGAAGAGGTTGTCCAGCCCGTCGTTTATCTGCCTCCAGCTCCTGCCGCCGTCCGTCGACTTCAAAACGCCCACCCCCACGTCGTTGAACGCCTCCCTGTCGAATATGCCGGTGGCGGCGTAGATCACGTTCGAGTCGCGCGGGTCGATGATGATCGTCCTCACCAAGTTGTCCCCCTCCCAGACGGCGAACCAGCGCTTTCCGCCGTCGACCGTTTTGTATATCTTCCCCCTCACCTTCTCGAACTCGATCCCGCGGATGCCGGTGGGTATCTCGGCGCCGGCGTAGACGACGTCGTGGTTTTTGGGGTCGACGGCGAACGAGCGGATCGTTATCCCCTCCTCCTCTATCCCCTCGTCCATCTCGACCCACGTCTCGCCGCAATCATACGATTTGAATATCCCCTTGCTCCCCTGAAACCCGGCCCAGACGAT
>QNBQ01000469.1 GCA_003645735.1 Candidatus Poribacteria bacterium | reverse complement strand
GTTCAGATGGCGGGCGATACATCCCTTTGCTGGAGACCGGGAGGGCCGGCGGGCAGGTTCGTCCCGCCCAGATATGAGGGGGAGATATTCGCCGTCCCGGGGATGGGCGATTACAGGATGAGCGAGCTCACGGGAGCCGTGGCGCTGGCCAACTTCAGAAAGCTGAAGGGGAGGCTTGAGAGGGAAAAGAGGAACATCAATCTGATGATGAAGGCGCTGGAGGATCTGGAGATCGATTTCATCCCGTTGAACGACCCCGAGGGAAGCCTGGGCATAGCTCTCATTTTCCTCTGTCCCGATCCCGAGACGACCGATAAGGTCGTCAGGGCGCTCAGGGCCGAGGGGGCCAGGGCCTCACATATCTACCACCCCGATATCCCCGACTGGCACGTCGGCTTCTTCTGGAACCCCGTGTTCAAGGTCAACCCCGAGGAGTATCGCGCCAAAGATATCCTGAGGAGAGCCGTTCACATAGATGTGATGCCCCAGGACACCGAGGAGATCTGCATGATGCAGGCGGAGGCGATCAGGAAGGTGGCGATGGCCTATCTGAGGTGAGCCGTTGACAGAGGCCCCTCTCAGGGTTATCATTGCTTTGAAAAAACGGAACGGAGGTGGGGGAGATGGCGGAGATGACCTCGAGGGAAAGGGTGCTTCTGGCCCTCAACCATAAGGAGCCGGACAGAGTTCCGATCCACGACTCCCCCTGGGGGACGACCGTGGCGAGGTGGAGGAAGGAGGGGCTGCCTGAGGGGGTGTCGCCGGCTGAGTATTTCGGATATGAGTTCGTCGGGTTTGGCGCCGATCTGTCCCTGCAGCTGCCGACGGAGGTCATAGAGGAGACAGATGAATACATAGTTGTGAGGGACGCCGACGGGGCGGTGGTCAAAAACTGGAAACACCGCACCTCCACGCCCGAAAAGCGCGATTTCCTGATAAAGGATCGCAAGACGTGGGAGGAATACAAGGAGCGGATGACCTACAACGACTCCAGGATAAACTGGAACGCCGTCGAGGCCTGCAAAAAGGCCAGGGAACAGGGCAAGTTTGTCACGTTCAACGCAGCCGTCGGCTACGACAGGACGCAGGGCTTGGTCGGCTCGGTTAACCTCCTCATGGCCATGATAGACGACCCGGAGTGGGTCAAGGATATGTTCCGGGCCAACGCCGAGCTGGTCATAGCATGCGCCGAGGAGATGATGGCGAAGGGGTTTGAGTTCGACGGTGCTTTCCTCTTCGACGACAACGGCTACAGGAACGACACGCTCTTCTCGCCCGCCGCCTACAAGGAGCTGCTGTTTCCGTATCATAAGATGCTGTGCGACTTCTTCAAGAGCAAGGGGCTGCCGATCATCCTCCACAGCTGCGGGTGCGTCAAGAAGTTCATCCCCTACTACATAGAGGCCGGCTTCACCTGCCTTCAGCCGCTTGAGGTGAAGGCCGGGATGGATCTGATAGAGCTGAAGAAGACCTATGGCGACGTCCTGGCCTTCATGGGGGGGATAGACGTCAGGAAGATGGCCGCCGACGACCCGAGGGAGATCGAAGAGGAGATCAGGACGAAGATCACCTTCGCCAAAAAGGGAGGGGGCTACATCTACCACTCCGACCACTCCGTCCCCGATAACGTCAGCTTCGAGAGATACAAGTATGTGATCGAGCTGGTGAGGAGATATGGCAGGTATGATTGAAGCCGAGCGCCCTTGAAACCGCCCGAGCTGCCCGGGTATCCTACTCGGAGGAGGGGATGATGAGAAGGGATGTGAGATCGGTCTCAAGATCCGGCCTCCTCGTCCTGCTTCTGCTGGCCGTCTCCATCATAGCGGTCTACGCCTACGTCAAACACGCCGGCGCCAGGGCGCAGAGGGAGTTTCAGCTGTATGAGAACCTGTTCGCCGCCAAACGGTATGATCGGCTGATCCAGGAGCTGCCCGGTTTCCTGGAGAGATATCCGAAGTTCGATAAGCGGGGAAAGGGCTATTTCTTCCTGGCCGTGGCCTACCAGGAGAGGGGGAATTATTCCGAAGCGCTGAGGGCTTGGTCGGAGGCGCTCAGATCGACCGACGATCCCGCCGTCGTCCACCGGATATACTACGGCATGGGGATCTGTTACAGCAAGCTGGGCAAGGCTGATGAGGCGATCCGGGCTTTTAAGAGCTGTTATGAAGCGATGCCGGAGGGGGAGTTCGCCCCCGAGGCGCTCTACAACCTCGGCTTTCTATACGGGAAGAAGGGGGATCTGAAGGGGGCGATCGAGAGCTTTAAGGCGCTGCTGGAGAAGTTCCCAAACGACCCGCAAGCCCAGGAGGCCGCTCGAACGCTGGGGGATCTCAACCTGAAATACATACTGAGGGCCACCTCGATGCAATATAAGGTGAGGAGGGGCGATTCGCTGGCCATAATCGCCCGAAGGTTCAACAGCACGCCCGAGATGATCATGAAAGCCAGCGGGTTGAAGTCGTCGATCATCAGGGTCGGCCAGGTTCTGAACGTCCCCCGGCCCAAGTTCGTGATCGAGATCGACCTGTCCGACAAGCTGCTGTTCCTCAAATACAAGGGGTTGATCGTCAAGAAATACCCGGTCGGCATCGGCGCCCCCGAAACTCCCACGCCCACGGGCGATTTCGTCATAAGGAACAAGATCGTAAACCCCACCTGGTATTCCCCGGAGGGGCCGATCCCTCCCGGCGACCCCAGGAACCTGCTGGGGACCAGGTGGATGGGGATCTCAAGCGATAAGATACCCCTCTCCCGCGGATACGGAATCCACGGCACCAGCGAGCCGGAGACGATCGGAAAGGC
>QNBQ01000468.1 GCA_003645735.1 Candidatus Poribacteria bacterium | reverse complement strand
GCCGCCTCCCTGTGCTCCGGGGAGACGATGTCGTTCATCACCCTGCTGACGCTCCTCAGCACGTCTATCGCCGGGTAGTGGCTCTGATCGGCCAGCTGTCTGGACAGGACGATGTGCCCGTCCAGTATCGATCTGGCCGCGTCCGCCACGGGATCAGCCAGATCATCCCCCTCCACCAGCACCGTGTATATCCCGGTTATGCTGCCCTCGCCCGGGGATGTGCCGGCCCGCTCCAGCAGGGCGGGCATCCTCGTGAAAACTGACGGCGTGTATCCCTTGGTCGTGGGCGGCTCGCCCGCGGCAAGGCCTATCTCCCTCTGGGCCATGGCGAACCTCGTCAGCGAGTCCATCATCAACATCACGTCCAACCCCTTATCCCTGAAATACTCGGCTATGGCCGTGGCGGTGAAGGCGCCCTGAACCCTCAACAGCGGCGGTTGATCCGAGGTCGCGACGATCACGACCGACCTCCTCAGCCCCTCCTCGCCCAGCTCCCTCTCGATGAACTCCCTGACCTCGCGTCCTCTTTCGCCGATCAGCGCTATGACGTTGACGTCGGCGCTGGTGAACCTGGCGATCATGCCCAGCAGTGTGCTTTTGCCCACGCCGCTGCCGGCGAAGATCCCCACCCTCTGGCCCTTGCCGCAGGTGAGCAGGCCGTCTATCGCCCTGACGCCGGTGGCCATCGGCTCGCTTATCCTGCGCCTCAGAACGGGGTTGGGCGGCGGGTTGTGAACCGGATACTCCTCAAACCGCCTCAGCTCGCCCCCCCCGTCGATCGGCCTGCCCAGCGCGTCCAACACCCTGCCCAAAAGCTCCTCCCCGACTTTAACGGTCATCCCGCGCTCGAGCACCTCGACCTTATCCCCGGCCTTAACCCCCCTCAGATCGCCGTATGGCATCAGCGAGACCTCCTCATCCCTGAACCCCACCACCTCGGCCTCGACGGCCTCCCCGTTTGAGGGGATTATCCTGCACAGCTGGCCGACCGGCGCGCTTATCCCCCCGGCGCGGACCACAAGCCCGACGGCCTGCCTCACCCTGCCGTAAAGCTTCACAGTCTTAACCTTCGAGACCGCCTCCCTGTATCTGGACAGATCGATCCCCCTCATAGGCCGTCTCCAGCGCCCGGGCTATCTCCCTCTCCCTTTGGGAGAGGAGGATCTCGACCGATCTCTCCTCCGATTCGGCCACCACATCGTAATCGCCCAGGCTCCCGTCGACCTCCACCCTCACGTGTTCCATCCCCTCCAGGGCATCCATCAGCTCAGCCCTGTGCGACCTGAGCAGCTCCGCAGATTTGGGGGAGACCTTCAGGACGACCCTGGTCGAGTCGAGCGTTGAGATGGCCATCCTGGCGATCCTCAGGACCGAGCCGGGGTCGATCGACAGCTCCTTGAGGGCCAGCTTCCTGCCGATCTCCATCGCCAGCTCGACGAGCTGCCTCTCGGCCTCCTCGGCCAGCCTGAGCTTCAACCCCTCCACCTCTCTTAGCGCGTTGAGCAAAGCCTTTTCAAGCTCCCCCAGCCTCTCATCGGCAGCTTTCATGCCCTCCCGGAACCCCGTCTCGAATCCCTCGGCCTTCGCCCTCTCCCTGATCTCCTCCGCCTGAGCCTCGGCCTCCTCCACCAGCTTCGCGGCCCGCTCCTCGGCCTCCCTCACGATCCTCCCGGCCTCCGCTTCGGCCTCCTCCAGCCTTCGCCTGATCTCCTCCTCGACCTCCTCCGGCGGCTCCTGAGGCTCCGGGTCGGGCTCGGGCGGATCGAGCCGAAGCTCCCCCAGCCCCGGTTCAAGCTCGTCCAGCTCCAGCTGTCTCAGCGGTTTGACCTTTACCTTGTTCCCGTCCGCCCTGATGATCGTCGCCATCTTCACCCGCCCAGATCGATGGTTCTCATCGCCATCTCCTTGGCCACGGTTAAGGCCGTGATGTTCGACTCATACGCCCTGGTGGCGGAGATCAGGTTCACCATCTCCACCACCACGTTCACGTTCGGCATGAGCACGTATCCGTCCTTATCGGCGTCCGGATGGCCCGGATCGTATACCCGCCTGAAGGGGCTCATATCCTCGACTATCCCCGTCACCCGCACCCCTCTTCCCACGTCCACCGGCATCTGGAAGAGCCCGGCCCTGAAGACCAGACCGCCCGGCCTGGTCGAAAACAGCACCTCCCTCCTCCTGTAGGGCGTCCCCTTAGGGGTTCTGGTGGTTTCGGCGTTGGCGAGGTTCTCGGCTATCACGTTCATCCTGATCCTCTGGGCCGTCAGCCCCGACCCGCTTATGTCCATCGCCGTGAACAGGTTCATCGCTCACCCCTCCTCACAACGTCCCCCTGATCGCCGTTTTGAGGGTCGAGTATTTCCTCCCCAACAGCTTGACGAAGGCGTTGTGGAGGATCATGTTCTTGACCATCTTGGTCATCTCCCGGTCGATGTCGACCGTGTTGGCGTCCAGCCTAACCCCTTCCCCCGACTCCAGCACCAGCTTGACCCCGGGCTGACGGGCCAACGGCTCGAAGCTCACCTCCTCCGGCTCCACCTCGCCGCGAAGCACCCTCTCCAGCAGCTCCTCGAACCTGATGTCGACCGCCTGATATCCGGGCGTGTCGACGTTGGAGATGTTGTTGGCTATCAGGTTGTGACGAAGGACCGTCGCCCTTATCGCCACCTCCAGCATCCTGCAGACCGGATCGAAAAGCCTCGCCATCGGCGACACCTCGGCGGAAAGGTTGGCGCCGATATGTAAGAGCAACTGACATGCCAGCTCGGGCGGCCCTTGTATCAGAAGGGGTTTTCAAAAGGCG
>QNBQ01000467.1 GCA_003645735.1 Candidatus Poribacteria bacterium | reverse complement strand
GATGCTGATCTGCGCGCTGATAGTCAAGCTCAGCTCGCCCGGCCCCATTGTTTACAGGGCCAGAAGGGTCGGACTCGGGGGAAAGCCGTTCACGATGTATAAGTTCAGGTCGATGGTCAAGGACGCCCATAAGCTCGGCTCAGGGGTGACGGCGGGGGACGACCCGAGGGTGACGAAGGCGGGGAGGATGCTGAGGAGGTTCAGGCTGGACGAGCTTCCCCAGCTGATAAACGTCATAAAGGGCGATATGAGCCTGGTGGGGCCGAGGCCGGAGGATCCCCGATACGTCGAGCTTTACACGCCCCGCCAGAGGAGGGTTCTGACCGTCAGGCCCGGCATAACGGGGATGACGCAGCTGATCTACAGGGACGAGGAGGAGAGGTTGAGGGGGAAGGCCGACCCGGAGGAGTTCTACGTCAAGGAGCTCATGCCCGAAAAGCTTGAGATCGACCTCGATTACGTCCGGAACAGGAGCCTCGCCCTCGACCTCAAAATCCTCCTGAAAACGGCCCTGGCGTTTGTGGGGTCGCCTAAGCGATCGGGGGTTTCGAGATGAAGGCCGCCGTTTTGGTTGAGGTGGGAAAGGAGCTGGTCGTTCAGGAGAGGGATATCCCCCGTTTAGGGGAGGGGGATCTGCTCGTCAAGGTCGAGCTGTGCGGGGTCTGCACCTCCGACCTGATGGCGTTGAGGGGGGAGGTGACGGATTACTCCCCGCCGGTCGTCATGGGACACGAGATAGCGGCGATCGTCGTCGAGAGCAGGAACCCGGACGTGAAAGCCGGCCTCAAGCTCACGGTCAACCCGATGGTCACCTGCGGCGAGTGCCTCTACTGCGGGCGCGATCAGGGGAAATATTGCGAGAGGCGTTACGGGTTCGGCCACGACATAGACGGCGGGTATGCGGAATATATGCTGATCCCCGGGGAAGCTGTGCGGGCCGGCTGTCTGATAGAGGCGCCGGAGGATATGCCGCCCGAGGAGCTGATATTCGTCGAGCCGCTCGGCTGCTGTCTCAACGCCTGGAGGGAGACGGAGTTCAGGGAGACCCTGGCCGTGCTGGGCGCCGGCCCCATAGGGATGATCTTCGCGGCGCTCGGCAGGCGATCGGGGCTGTATGTGTCGGTCTTCGAGCCGCTGCCGCACAGGAGGGGATGGGCGTCGGGGGTCGCCGACGCCGTCTTCGACGTCTCGGATGAGGAGGTCGAGCGGTTCTGGGACGAGGTCGGAGGGGCCGACACGGTGATCCTCGCCACAAACGCGCCCGAATCGATCGAGCTGGCCTTCAAGGTCGCCAGGAGGGGCGCCTTCATCAACTTCTTCGGCCTGTTCCCGAAGGGGAACGAGCTGAGGATGGAGCTTGAGGAGATGCATTTCAAGGGGTTCAGGTTCGTCGCTTCATGGGCCTTCTCGAAGTGGAGCCTGAACGCCGCCCGGGATGAGCTTGCGAGCGGATCGCTGAGCTTCAAGCGGCTTCTAACCCATATCCTCCCCCTCGACCGGATAAACGAGGCCTTCGAGCTGGTCGAGCGGAGGGAGGGGATGAAGGTGGCGGTGAGGCCGTGAAGGAGCTGGGATGGAAGGTCAAGCTGAGGGCGTATCTGGAGATCATACGTTATCCCCTTTTCCCGATCCCCATCGTCGCCACCCTCCCGGGAGCCGTCGCCGCCTCGGGGGATCGGATCACATGGAGGTTTCCTTTAGCGCTGCTGACGGCCGCCCTGGGCTATTTCGCCGGGATGATGAAGAACGACTACTTCCACAGGGAGACGGACGCCATCGCCCACCCCGAAAGGCCGATCCCCTCCGGTCGGCTCTCCCCTCGGGAGGTCTTCATCGCCGCCTCCTCGCTTTACGTCCTCTGCCTCATCCTCGGGTTCTCGATGAACTGGAAGGCGGGGCTTATGGTCGTCCTGCTGGTGATGATCTCCCACCTCTACAACGCCATCTTCAAGGAGAGGGGGATCTGGGGGAGCATATCGCTCCCGCTGGGGATGGGGCTGCTGAGCGTCTTCGGCGCCCTGTGCGTTTCGGGCGGCGTTCCGATGCTCGCCCTCTACGCCTTCGGCGCTAACTTCCTCTTCGACTTCGGAACACACATCGTGACGACCTTCAAGGACATAGAGCGGGACAGGAGGCTGGGGATAATCACGACGCCCATCCAGATAGGCGTCAAGCCGGCGCTCATCCTCTCGGGATGCGCGACCGCCTCGGCCTTCCTGATCGCCCTGATCCCGTTTCTAAGGGGAGAGGCGGGGCCGATCTACCTGGTCTGGCTCGGCTGGGCGTTGCTCGTGGTGGTTTTGAGCAGGGTTCCGCTGATGATGGAGCAGACGGAGCGGAACGGCTACCTGGCGTTGAAGGGTGCGATGCTGGCATCCATAAGCTTCTTCCCCGCGCTGGGGGCTGTCAGGATGCCGATCCTCACCTCGACCCTGATCCCCTCCCTATCGCTCATCTCCTGGTATCTCCTTCGAAGGGCGCGTCAAGAAGTCTAAAACCCCGGAGTCGAGATCGTCGAGCTAAACCCTCTTGACCGAGGAGCCTTTGGTATGATATCATACCATGTGAGGTGAGAGGATGGGAGCTGAAGGAAGGATCGATATAAAGGACCGCATCACCATCTACGTGGGGACCGAGGAGAGGAAGGAGCTCATAAGGGAGCTCATCCGCTACACGGGGGCTTCCTCCATCTCAGAGGCCATATTTCTGGGCATATCGGAGCTTTTAAACGGGGCGAGGGAGAGGAAGAGGAGAAAGGGGAAGAGGGTTCTCGAGAAGGTCCGGGGGATTTGGGCCGATGACCGGGAGATCG
>QNBQ01000466.1 GCA_003645735.1 Candidatus Poribacteria bacterium | reverse complement strand
TCTCGACGCTTATCTCTCCCAGCAGGAAATCCTTAAGCGCCTTGAGCATCCTCCGCTCCCCCTCGCTCAGCTTCCCCTCGTTGGCCAGCAGCTTTTTGCCAAGCTCGTATTCCCTGCCGGTTATCTGGCCGGATGTGTAGGCCCTCATGAGCCTCCCCTGGAACAGCTTGGGGATGTTGACCGCCAGGATCACGTCGCCCGTCTCGATCCCGCTCCGGATGGGCGTCTGTTTTATCCCCTTCTTGCGGGCCAGCTCAGGAACCTTCCTCTTCAGGTAATCCCATACCTCGTCGAGCGTCACATACCCCAGCAGCCCGTCCGATTTGGTGTCCGCCTTCCCCTTCAACGCCTCAAGCAGGCAGTATGTGAAGACGCCGTGCCCCACCTCCTCAAGCTCCAAGGAGACCTGCTTCTCTGTGGAGGAGGTTATGATGATCCTCCCCTCCCCGCCGAGGCGCATGATCTCCTCGTCGATGCCGGCCACAAGCCCGGGCCTCAGCCCCTCCCTGATGATCGACCTGCCGCCGGCGCCGCTGTAGCAGCAGTCCAGCATCACCACGATCTTCCTCGACGGGAGGTTGAACACCTCCTTTAGCTCCGACATCGGGAAGCCGGTGCTCCTTATCCGGTCGATTTTGGTGTCGTAGGCCACCAGATAGGCGTCGAACTCCTCCCCCTTCAGCTTCGGCTCGGGGGCGCCGTGGCCCGAGAAGAAGATGAACACCAAATCGTCCTCCCCGCTCACCTTCTCCACCAGCCAATCCCTCAGGGCCGATCGGATGTTCATGAAGGTCGCATCCTCATCCACCAGCAGCAACACGTTCTCCTTCTTGAACCCGCCTATGGCCGGGTCGGTCAACACCTCATAGACCGCCTCGGCGTCCTTCCTGGCGAACCTCAGGTCGGGGATGTTTGGGTCCTGGTAGTCGCTTATCCCGATGATCACGGCGTATCTGTTTTGGGGCATCGTCCCGGCTATCAGGCGCAGCACGGCCTGATCGACCTTCGGCTTGATGCGGAGATCCTTAAGCTCCCTCTCCCCGGCGATGGAAAGCTGGGCGAACGACAAAAGCGCGATCAAAACGATAAGCTTAAGCAATTTTCCCGGCTTCACCTCCCCAAACCTCCCTCGGCTCGGATTTCCCGTCCCGAAAATTTTATACGACCGGATCACATCGAGGCAACCCTGGGATCGCTTGAGGGAGGGATCACTCCTCGTCTGAAGGTTCGATTGGCCCACGGATCCTGAGCCGACCCGGCTCAACGACCCAAAGCTTTCCACTTGGATCTTCAACTCTGAGAATCCGGGCCAGCTGTTCAACCAATCTCAACAACCCCCTTATGGTGGGCTTGGGGTGTCTCAACACGATGATACCGGAACAAAGATGAGGCGGGAAAGCTAATACATCGGCGAAGTCAAGGTCTAACGTGATGAAGCAGTATCCCTCCTGCCGAATCACTCGAGCGATTTTAGCATCGGGAGCGCCACCAAGTCCTTGCTCTTGAACCGTAATGGCTTCATAACCTTCCCGCTCTAAAATCGCCTTTGCCCGTGGATCGATGTTCTCATCCAGTTTGAATCTCACTCTCTTCCACCTCGATCGGAACGACTTTCTCCTTGGTCATTTCAGCAGCATATGCCAGGGCGGCTAATACGTCTTCTCGAGTTAAGGAGGGATAAGCTTCCAAGATGTCCTCAATCGTGTCCCCGTTTGCCAGGCATTCTATGATCAACCAAACCATGATGCGAGTTCCTTTGATACAGGGCTTCCCATGACATACATTGGGATCAATGGAGATGCGCTCGCGCCAATCCCTCATCCCTTCCCTCACCTCCCCTGTAATGATACCCCACTCATTCGAGGATAGCAACTTCGGGACGCTTGACCCGGGCGTCCGGAGGTGGTAACCTTCCCCGTAGCTGGGGAAATCGATTTTGAGCGAGGAGGTGATGCCGGTGAGCGAACAGCTCAGCCCCCTCGAGCTTCTGGAGAAGCTGTGGAAGGCCCTTAAGGATCATTACCCGATGATGGAATACGCGGGGGCAGTCGGGGATGAGTGGTTCGAAGAGTTTAAGCGAAGGATAGAGCCGATCCGCGACCTCGATCAGGCCCTGCCGATCATGGAGGAGCTGGTCAAAAGGCTGAACGATTACCACACCAGGCTGGAATGGGAGGGCAAGCCCCTCCGCCTCACCCCGCCCATAGCACTGGACCTGGTGGAGGGGGAGATCGTCGTAGTTGATCGGGAGGCCGATGCGTCGGTCGGGCGGGGCGATGTGGTGTTGGAGGTGGACGGGCGGAGGGCGATCGAGCTTTTCCAGGAGGCTATGAGGACCGCCTTCGGGGCGACGAAATGGGCCAAGATCCGGGACGCATGCCGGAGGATGATCGAAGGGGAGGAGGGCTCCCAGGTGAGGCTCAAGCTGTCCGGGCCATCGAAGGGGGAGTATGAGGTCGTTCTCAGGCGGACCGGCTTTCGACGTGAGCCGGAGCCAGCGCTCTCGGGGAGGGAGATAGATGGGGATATCGGCTACATCAGGGTGGCGCGGTGGGGGGATTTCAAAGCCGAGGATTTCGACAAGCTGCTGGAGCGGTTTTGGGACAGGCCCTATCTGATCATCGACGTCCGGGACAACGGCGGCGGATCGGACCATCTGGCCGAGGAGGTCGTGGGGAGGTTCATCGATAGGAGAGTGATCTGCAGCATAAGCTTCATAAGGAGGCCGGGGACGAACCTCTACGAGAAGGCCGTCGCTCTGGCCGAGCCGAGGGGGGAGAAGTATGAGGGGAGGGTGGCAGTTCTGATAAACG
>QNBQ01000465.1 GCA_003645735.1 Candidatus Poribacteria bacterium | reverse complement strand
TCGCCACGGAGGAGCTCATGGCGGGCAAGATGAAGGCCTTTCTGGAGCGAGGGGAGGGAAGGGATCTCTTCGACCTCTATATGATGGCGAAGGGGGAGATTATTGACGATCGCCCTCTTCAGCACGGTGAGCGAGCGAAACATCTGAGGGAGTATCGGCCCGAACACGCCCTCGACTTGGACGAGGGGGAGATACGTCGAAGGCTTGAGCCCGTCCTCCCCACCGGCTCCATACCAATACCTTCGTCCTCCTCCAGGCAACTCCTCCCAATTGCCGAATTTTCGCTCGTTTCGCCTCCTCTTCGCTTCATCCAAGCGAGGTTCTCTGTCCTTACCGCGAAATTCCTCAGCGCTGGGAATTTCCAGCCATGGGATGTTGACTCCTACGCTTGGATAGCAGAACCAGGGAACTGAGGAGGGCCGACAATGAGCGCATGGGATGTCGCCCTGGAACGTTTAAGAGCGGTCCTCAGCCGTTTATGAAGATAGAACTCATTGCAAATATCGCTTAAGCATCCGGGAAAACCATCCATAATAAGGCGAATGATAGATATGGCTGAACTGCCAGAAGAATATCAAATCAACGCCGTGCTCGATACAGTATTGAAAAGTTGCTTCTGTAACCTCAGGGGACACGAAGCCCACAGGGACATAAACGAAGCTCTTCTTGCCATAACGCCTGCACATCTCGAGGAGGATGTCCGTGCGCTGTCTTATAGTTTCGATATCACCATAGTCGTCGTGCCCTATAAGATCGACGACGGGCGATTCACAAAGCTCTTGAACCGCCCTCCTAACCCTCTCCATCCGCCAGGGGTAGAGCAGGAAACCGTATTCGATCTCGCGGCCATATACCTCCTTGCTCGCCTCCTTAATCCATCGGGCGCGGCACAGATTGATCTCCAGATCAGCGGGCTCGTAGACGAAAATCCCCTTCACATTCGGCATCTTTTCATATAGCTTCCCAAGCCATTTGACGGTATCCTCATAGCTTTGGGTGGCATGCTCATCCACGACCGTGTAAAGCTCCACATCGAGTTTCTCGTAGTGTTTGCGCCCATAATCGTATCGTCCGATATCTATCTCAAGTAAGCCTAACCCCATCTCCTCGATGAAGTGGAAAAGCTGAGTGCATAGTTCTTGCTCGTTATCCATGCAGATCCCCACACGCCACCGCATATCAGATGCGATATAGTATGTCCCGTCCTTCAACTCCGGTATTACAAGCTCGTCGTTCAGATATACCCGAAGAGAGGAGTGAACGCTCCAGACGCGGAGGCGATAGCGCCTTGATTTGCTCACGGCGAAAGTTATCCTGAAGCCGTTTTCATAAAGCCTACCCTTATGGATCGCCTTTCCAGCAATCTTCAGTCTGAAGTCAGGATCGCCACCGCTCAGCTTCACCCCGTCGCCCTGGGGCTGAGGGGGTGGAGCATGGATGCCCACGTTGTCGACACGCCCCTCACCGCCGATGACGGCGCTGGATGTGCCGGCGATGGTCAGCCGGTCATACTTGACCGGATCAAAGGTGCCATGCACCTTAGGCACCACCACGAACGATTTCGCAACCGCCTCCGTATATGGCGAATAGACCTTCGCCCCACCAACTTCGACATAGACGCTTGACGGGCTGTCCTCGCTGAAGATAATGTATCGCTCCTGATCCGGAACAGCAAGCAACACCTGTTCACCGTCGGAGAAGTGCCACTCAAAAGCGGCGAATGTCCCATTGTCGAAGAAGATGACGTAAACCCCAGAGCCATCTTTGCCAATGGGGCGTTCGAAGTCATAGCCGAACCGCATCAGATTATAACGCTCCTCCCCTTTAACAGGCGATATTAAGCCCATACTTAGAAGGGGTATTATCATCAACAGATACAAACGCTTCTTTCCGGCTGCAGGGTAGATTGTCCCATCGGATCTTCCCAGGGCATCTATGACCTCTTTTTGGAACTTTGGTTTTCGCCTTCTCAATGTCTTATCCTTGACGGACATTTGTCTGACACCTGTCGGACAAAGGTGGGACACCACCGGGACATAATATAACATTTTGGAAAAAATGTCTATCCCGATTGATTCTGCTTAGCAGGCGGGCATTTGTAAGCTAAGGAACAGGTTCACCCGCAGGATGGTTCAGCCAACTCCGGATAACCATCTCAGATGCTAAAATTGCAGCAGCTTTAAAACAGCCCTCCTTGGCCCACATCCTTCGACGCGAGCTGGGAGCGGGGGAAGCGGAGAGATATGCTGATGTTTGCTCATCCCCGCTGATCATGATACCATCTTCATGGATGAGCAGGGAGCTCGGCCCCGATTTCCCCAAGAAACAGGGGGTCCGCGGGATGCTCTGGCGATATCTGAGGAGAGCTTTGTTCTGCGTTTTGACCTCTTTGATCCCGGGAGGGGCCTGCGCCCTTCAATCTCAACCTCCGGTGAAGATTGAATGCGCCATCAAACCCTCTCCCCGCATGGCAACCGTCGTCCTCGCCCAAGACGGGAGCGGCGACATAAACATCAAGCCCGAAGAGGACGCTACCAAAGCATTGACCAAGGCGCTGGAGATGGCCTCCAAGGCGAGGGGAACGCTCCTCATTCGGGAGGGCGTCTACACCGTCAAGTCGTCCAAGTTGCTCTTCCCCAGCAACGTCAAGGTGGTGGGTTGCGGCCCGGGAAGGACGGTGATAAGGCTGGTCTTCGGCGGCTACCTGCCCGCCGTTGTCGGCTTTGCTTACGTCTCCCACGTCAACTACAAGACGGGCGACGAGAACATCTCGCTGGAGGGGCTGGAGATTTACGCCGACCAGAGGACCATCCCC
>QNBQ01000464.1 GCA_003645735.1 Candidatus Poribacteria bacterium | reverse complement strand
GTTGAGTTCGAACGGCTGACCTTCAGGGCGCTGGCCGATCCGAAAAGGGCCATAAGGGGCGTGGGGGCGATCGCCGATGAGGCGACCAGGACGCGATACAGGCTGAGGGAGGAGGGCGAGGTGATACCGGTGGACGCCACCCCTTCGAGGAAGGGGCCGTTTTACGTCATCGAGCTTGAGGGGGAGGACGTGACCAGGCTGTTACAGGCGGCCGCGCCGGCCTGGGTCGAGGAGGTGATGGGCTGATGGAGGGATATGTCTTCAAACTGGAGGGCGATCCGGTCGAGCTTATAAGCGAGCTTTTCGATGAGCGACCGTTCTGGTTCGCCTGGAACGAGCTGAAGATCAAGCTCCCCTCCCCGCTCGATGACCCCGCCGAGGCGGCGAGGGAGGATTGGGATCTGGTCAGGGTGTTCGACGATGGGAGGGAGCTGAGGATCGTCAAAAGGTCCGAGGGGAGGTCGATCTGCCTGCTCACCGAGGAGCCGTCGGGAAGGTGGGAGCTGATCGAAAGGCTGCCGATCGTCGAGGAGGGGAGGAGGGTGCTTTGGGGAGGGAGGATGAGGCTGGGGTTGAAGGAGATGAGAGGGGTCGTGGGTTTCCCAAGGCCGCTGGAATACGGGGTCGACGTCCCCCTCGAAAGGCCGGTCGTCGCCAGGGTGTTCCTCTACATGGATCGCCTTGTGAGGCTCAGATACGTCCGATACGCCCGGATAGAGGGATGGGGAGGTGGATGAGATGGGGGATATAAGCGGGAAGCCTTATGATTTCGTCTTCATCGACCCGTCGTTGCTGAGGGAGGGGCCGAGCCTTCGAGGCGTGGCCGGCCACCATCTCTTCAGCGCCGATAGGCTCAGCGGGGAGATCCGCTTCAAGCTGAAAGCCCTGACCCCGCTTCACATAGGCGGCGGGATGATAGAGGTGAGGGAGGTCGGCGGGAGGGAGAGGGCGATCTCAACCCACGCCTCCTTCAAATCGATCCCCGTCATCCCCGGCTCCTCCATCAAAGGGGCGGTGAGGGTCATCGTCGAGGCCGTCTCCCCCTCCTGTATGCGAGCTTTGGGGAGCAAGTCGAGGAGGCATCTCCCGAAGGCGATTAAGGGGGGATGCTCGATGGACAAGGGGAGGCTCTGCCCGGCCTGCAGGCTGTTCGGCGCGCCCGGCTGGCTGGGGGCGGCCTGGTTCGAGGACATCCCCTTCCCGAGGGAGAGCCTGACGACGGTCAAAACCCCTCCGCTCTGGACCCCCGGGAGGGGAGGCGGAAAACAGCTGCCGGCGGTTTACCTGTCGGAGGACGACCGATGTGCCAAGGGGTGGAAGATGTATTTCCACATGAGGCCGGCTGAGGGGGAGGAGCTGAGGGCGGCGATCAAGGCGGGGGCCGAGGCCGCCGGCAGGGTCGCCTTCGAGAACCTCTCGGAGGGGGAGCTGGGGCTGCTCATCATGGGGATGGGCTACAGGAGGGAGAGGTCGTTTCCGATCAAGATCGGCGGGGCCAAGCCGGCGGGGCTGGGGTCGGTTAGGATATCGATCGAGCGGATAAGGCTGCTCGATCCGGAGGGCCTCAGGAAAACGGGCAGGGCCGGGTGGAGGGAGCTGAGCGGCGAGGAGCTGGCCGGGAGGATCGCCGGGTGGATCGACGCTGCCTTCAAGGAGGGACTGATACTGGAGGAACAGCTTAAGGATCTGGACTGGATGCTGGACGATAGGGGGTTCCAGCTCCAGGCGCCCTCGGGGACCTACTGAGGGGGTGAGGAGGGATGAGGATCGATTGGAAAACGGTCATGGCCGAGGCGGAGAGGTTGGCCGGCCGGATTTTGGAGAAGGGGATAGATCTCAACGAGGCGGAGAAGGCCCTCAAGTTCTTCGTCCAGCACGGGTATGACGAGGATCGGCTCCTGAGATACCTCGGGGTCAGGGCGTCGGATCCCTCCTTTTCGAGGAGCCGAAGGACGCCCGGGTATTTCAGGGGCTTAAGGGAGATATGGTCGGGGTGGAAGACCGACCTGCCCCCGCGGTGGAAGGGGATCGCCTGGGGGTGGGCGATCAGGATCGCCAAATACAGGAAGGAGGGGATGTGATGGGGAGGGCCCTGGTCGTTTCGGTTGGAACGACCGCCGAGCCGATAATCAGGTCGGTGGATGAGATCAGCGGGAAGGAGGAGGCGAGGCTTTTCATGATCTACGGCAGGGCGTTTCAGGATCAGCCTCCTCCAACCCCCTTCGACGTCGCCCAGCGGGTCAAGGAACACGCCGAGTCGAAGGGGATAGGGGTTGAGATCTTCGAGGCGCCCAAACCTGACGATTTGGACTCCTGTCTGGAGGTGGCCAGGGATGTTTTGAGGAGGTGCGCGAGGTATGAGGAGGTGATCGTCGATTACACCGGCGGGACGAAAGTTCTGGCGGCGGCTCTGGTTCACGCGGCTCTGACCGCCGAGCTGGGCGGCCGCTTGACGCTGAGATACATCTCCGGGCGGAGGGGCGAGGACGGCCGGGTGAAGGAGGAGATGGAGATCGTGAGCAGCGAGAGAACCCTCACCCAGGAGATATGCTCCCGCGTTCTGGAGAGGTTGAGGTCGTGCGATTACTCGGTCGCGTTTTATCTGGCCATGAGGCTGCCGGATATGGGCCGGGCGGGGTTTATCAGGAGGGCCGCCGAGGCGCTGTGGCTATGGGATAACTTCGATTACCGCGCCTCAACCGAGATCATAAGGAAGTTGAGCGAGCCGGCCAGGATGTTCCTGGACGACGGGGAGCTGGGGAAGCTCGCCGGGACGATGAGAAGGCTGCTTGAGGTCAGCGGCGAGGTATCGAACAC
>QNBQ01000463.1 GCA_003645735.1 Candidatus Poribacteria bacterium | reverse complement strand
GGAGGGCCATCCTCTCGAGGTTATCCCCCTTGTAAAGCCAGATCCCTATCCCGGTCGGGACGGCGAGGATCGTCCCGTCGGGCGAGAAGGCGATGTTGCCGGTGATGCATCCAGCGCCGATCCTGGCCGCAGGCTCCTCCGGCAAAACGAATCGAGCCGGGGAGATCCCCGTCAAGGCGAGCGATCCCATGAAGGCCAGGGCGATGAACGCCCTCATCATCTCCGTTCCCCTCTTTCTGCACGATTTGGGGCACCCATCTGCACGATATCGTGCACCTGCCCCCCAGCCGCGGAGGGGATCGACCTCGAAGGGAGGCCGAGGAATCCTCCCTCCGCTCGTCCCCTCCATGAGGTTTGGGGCAAAAAGCGTGCCGTGGGTTGATGGGGCGCCGCCCGATGTGTTAGACTTCCGTGAACCCCTTGAGATCCGGGAGGTCGAGCGATGGGAAAGGGGATCAAACGGTTCACCGTCCACATGATCGGCAACGCCCACATCGACCCGATATGGCTCTGGAGGATGGAGGAGGGGTATGAGGTGGTGGTGAACACGTGCAGGGCGATGCTGGAGCTGATGAGGAGATACCCCGAGTTCAAGTTCACCCGAAGCTCCGCCGCCGTTTACAGGTGGATAGAGGAGGGCGAGCCGGAGATGTTCGAGGAGATCAGGAGGTTCGTGAGGGAGGGGCGGTGGAACATCGTGAACGGGTGGTGGGTGCAGCCCGATTGCAACATCCCATGCGGGGAGTCGTTCGTCAGGCACTCGCTTTACGGCAAACGGTATTTCATGGAGAAGTTCGGCGTGGAGGTCAGGGTGGGCTATAACGTCGACTCCTTCGGCCACTGCGCTACCCTGCCCCAGATACTGAAGAAGAGCGGCCTGGATTACTACGTCTTCTTCCGCCCGAAGCCGCACGAGAAGGAGCTGCCCCAGCTCTTCTGGTGGGAGTCGCCCGACGGGTCGAGGGTGCTGGCCTGCAGGCCGCCGCTTCACTACAACTCCGGCCCGGGCGACCTGAGGGAGAGGATACTGGAGGCGTTCCGGGAGCTCTTCCCCGGAGTCCAGGACGTGATGTGTTTTTACGGAGTGGGCGATCACGGGGGAGGGCCGACCGAGGAGAACGTCAAAAGCATCATCGAGGCGGCCCGCGATCCTGAGATGCCGAACGTGATCTTCAGCACGCCGGACGAGTTCTTCAGGAGGATCGAGGAGGCAAGGCCGGATCTCCCTGTCGTCTCGGAGGAGCTGCAGTATCATGCGCGGGGTTGCTACACCTCCTACTCCAAGGTGAAGAGGCAGAACCGACGCGCCGAATGCCTCCTGCTGACCGCCGAGAAATTCTCCTCCGCGGCCCTCTGGCTGCTCGGAAAACCATACCCACAGGAGGAGCTGACGGAGGCGTGGCATAAGACGCTCTTCTGCCAGTTCCACGACATCCTGGCCGGAACCTGCATCAAACCGGCATACGATGAGGACGTCGATAAGCTCTACGAGGAGATCTTCTCCGCCGGCGAGAAGGCCCTCCGGGAGGCGCTCGACGCGATAGCTGAGGCGATCAACTTGCCGGAGGGGAGGAACCTGATCCTCTTCAACCCGATGAGCTGGGACAGGCGCGAAGGGGTCGAGGTCGAGGCGGAGGGGATTAAATCCGTCTCGGACATCTCCGGCGAGGAGGTGCCCTGTCAGATATCGCACGACGGCAAGCTCCTGTTCGTGGCGGAGGTCCCCTCCTTCGGCTACAGCGCCTACAGGCTCTCAACCGACGCGCCCAAACGCCTCTTCACATCCCCGCTTAAAACTTCCGCCGGCTCGATCGAGAACGAGTATTACAGGGTGGAGATCAACCCCAGGACGGGGTTCATAAGCTCGATATTCGACAAGACCCGCAACGTCGAGATGCTCTCGGGGCCGGGGTGCGTCCCGATAGTGATAGACGACTTCAGCGACACCTGGAGCCACGGCGTCGACGCGTATAGGGACGAGATCGGCAGGTTCCTGATAGAGGGCGAGCCGGAGACGATCGAATCGGGGCCGGTCAGGGCG
The DNA here is from genome assembly GCA_003645735.1 of Candidatus Poribacteria bacterium. Lineage (GTDB taxonomy): Bacteria > Poribacteria > WGA-4E > B28-G17 > B28-G17 > B28-G17. Next base: position 776 of record QNBQ01000463.1, on the reverse strand, counting down.
ACGATCAGGGTCAGGAGCGCCTGGGGAAGCTCCCGGATCGAGGCCTTTATAAGCCTGTGGGCGGGGCTGCCCTACATCGATTTCGAGCTGAGGATCGACTGGCACGAGAAACACAAAGTCCTCAAGCTGTCCTTCCCGATCAACGTCCACGACCCGGTCGCCACCTACGAGGTGCCCTACGGCAACGTCGTCAGGGAGCCGAACGGGAACGAGGAGCCGCATCAGAGGTGGATAGATGTGACCGGCAGGGCAACGACGCTGAACGGCGAGGAGATAACCTACGGCGTCAGCCTGATAAACGACTCGAAATACGGGTCGGACATCCGGGGGAGCGAGATGAGGTTGACGCTCCTTCGAAGCCCGATATACGCCTTCCACGACCCGGCGGTGCCCGAGCCGGGCAAAACCTACGATTACCTCGACCAGGGCGAGCAGACGATCAAGCTGAGGCTCATCTCACACGGCGCGGAGTGGCTCGCGGCGACCGTGAGGGAGGGGTTCAACCTGAACTACCCGCTCATACCGAGGGAGGAGAGCGGACATGGGGGGAAGCTGCCGCCGAAGCGCTCCTTCCTGCGGGTCGTCCCGGATAACCTGATCGTCACGGCGCTGAAGAAGGCTGAGGACGACGATTCGCTGATACTCAGGTTTTACGAGTGTTCCGGGAGATCCGGAAGGGCTACCCTGATCTGCCCCGGCCTGTTCTGGGCCGAGGTGCCGTTCGGGAGGTATGAGATAAAGACGCTCAAGCTGATCAGAGCGGACGGCGGGGTGAG
>QNBQ01000462.1 GCA_003645735.1 Candidatus Poribacteria bacterium | reverse complement strand
GGGGACTCGAACCCCTACGGGCGTAATGCCCACCAGATCCTGAATCTGGCTTGTCTACCAATTCCAACACCTCGGCACCTTGCGATAATAAGTTTACCTAAAACGCGCCGGGAATGTCAACCCCGGCCGATCCGATCACGGAGGGTTGACGGTCGGGCCGGCGAGGGATTATAATCTTGTCATCCACGACGATCGAGGCGGAGGTTTGGCCCGGAGATGGGGATGACGATAACCGAGAAGATCCTGGCGGCACACGCCGGGCTGGATGAGGTCGAGCCGGGACAGTTCATAAAGGCGAAGGTGGACGTCGCCCTGGGAAACGACATCACCGCCCCTCTCGCCATAGAGCAGTTCCGCAAAATAGGGGCCCAAAAGGTCTTCGATCCCGAAAGGGTGATCCTCGTCCCCGACCATTACACCCCGAACAAGGACATAAGGTCGGCCGAGCTGGCCAAAACCGTCAGGGAGTTCGCAAAGGAACAGGGGCTCAAGTATTACTTCGAGGTCGGGAGGATGGGGATCGAACACGCCCTGCTTCCGGAGGAGGGGTTGGTGGTGCCGGGCGATGTGGTCATAGGGGCCGATTCGCACACCTGCACATACGGGGCGCTGGGGGCGTTCGCCACAGGGGTGGGAAGCACCGATCTGGCCGCCGCGATGATCACCGGCGAGATATGGTTCAAGGTGCCCGAATCGATGAAGCTGATCTACTACGGCGAGATGGGCAGATGGGTGACGGCCAAAGACCTGATCCTCTACACCATAGGCGATATCGGCGTCGACGGCGCGCTTTACAGGGCGATGGAGTTCACGGGCGAGACGATAAGAAGGCTGTCGATGGACGGCAGGCTGACGATCTGCAACATGGCGATCGAGGCGGGGGCCAAATCCGGGATAATCGAGCCGGACGAGGTGACGATCCGGTATGTCGAGGGGCGGGCGAAGCGGCCTTATAAGCTCTACAGGAGCGACCCGGACGCCCGATACGTCGAGGTCAGGGAGTATGACGTGAGCAAGATCGAGCCGCAGGTCGCCTTCCCATTCAAACCCGAAAACACGAAGCCTATAAGCGAGGTGGGCGAGATACCGATAGATCAGGTCGTGATCGGCTCCTGCACGAACGGGAGGCTGGAGGATCTGAGGCTGGCCGCCAAGGTCCTGCGCGGCAGGAAGGTCCATCCTTACGTGAGGCTGATCGTCATCCCGGCGACTCAGAGGATCTACCTGGAGGCGCTCAGGGAGGGGCTTATAGAGGTTTTCATCGAGGCGGGCGGGGTCGTCAGCACCCCCACCTGCGGCCCCTGTCTGGGGGGACATATGGGTGTTTTGGCGGCGGGCGAGAGGGCGGTTTCGACCACGAACAGGAACTTCCGCGGCAGGATGGGCCATCCCGAAAGCGAGGTTTACCTGGCCAACCCCGCCATCGCCGCCGCCTCGGCCGTCCTGGGGAGGATCGGATCGCCCGACGAGCTGGGCGTATCCCCCGACGATTGAGAGGGGGTTTGAGAGATGAAGATGAGGGGAAAGGCTTGGAAGTTCGGGGATGACGTCAACACCGACGAGATCATCCCCGCAAGATACCTCAACACGACCGATCCGGAGGAGCTGGCCAAACACTGCATGGAGGACTCGGAGAAGCCCGATTTCGCGAGCAAGGTGAGGCCGGGGGATCTCATCGTCGCCGGCAAGAACTTCGGCTGCGGCTCCTCGCGCGAACACGCCCCCATCTCCATCAAGGCGGCGGGGGTCTCATGCGTCATAGCCAAATCGTTCGCCCGGATATTCTTCCGAAACGCGATAAACATCGGCCTGCCGATCCTGGAGTGCCCCGAAGCGGCCGAGGGGATCGAGGAGGGCGATGAGGTGGAGGTCGACCTGGAGAAGGGGGAGATCAGGAACCTGACCAAAGGGGAGGTCTATAAGGCCAGGCCGTTCCCCGACTTCATGATGGGGATCATCCGAGCGGGCGGCCTGATGAACTACATCGCTCAAACCTTGAAAGGAGAGGGACGATGAAGGTCAACCGCCTCCATCCGTGGGATATCCCGATCGAGGAGGCGATGAGGATTCAGAGGGAGCTGAGCAGGAGGGTCATCGAGCGGGACGACTTCGACAGGATAGAGAGGATCGGCGGGGTGGACATCGGCTTCAGAAGGGACGTGGCGAAGGCGGCGGTCGTGGTTATGAGCTTTCCCGAGCTGGAGATACTGGACTACGTGGTGGAGGAGATGCCGGTGACCTTCCCATACATACCGGGGCTGCTCTCCTTCAGGGAAAGCCCGCCGCTTATGGCGGCGTTCGAAAAGCTGGAGACGGAGCCGGATCTGGTGATCGTCGACGGCCAGGGGATAGCCCATCCGAGGGGGCTGGGGATCGCGTCGCACCTGGGGCTGATCCTCGATAAGCCCACCATAGGCTGCGCCAAATCGAGGCTCTACGGCAGGCATAAAGAGCCGGATAAGAAGGCCGGCTCGATCGAATACCTCTACGACAACAGGGGGAGGATCATCGGCGCATGCGTCCGGACGAAGGATAACGTCAAGCCGGTATATGTCTCGGTGGGGCACAAAGTATCGCTTGAGACGGCGATCAAGCTCGTGCTTCAGTGCTGCCGCGGCTACAGGCTCCCCGAGCCGACCAGATACGCCCATCTGATCGCAGGCGGGGCGCGACCGCCCAAAAAGAGGAAAGATGAACCTCAACAGCTGACGCTTTGGTGAAAGGGGGATGTGGCCGTGATGACGGTCGAGTCGAGCAGGCTGAGGAGGCTCCCCCCATACATGCTGGGGATGCTGAGGCAGATGACGCTCGAGCGGAGGAGGAAGGG
>QNBQ01000461.1 GCA_003645735.1 Candidatus Poribacteria bacterium | reverse complement strand
CGGATCCCAGGGCTCGTGGACGGAGAAGAGGTCGAGGAAGAGCAGGAATCTCTCATGCTTGTAGTTCCGTTCGAGCCAATCGATCGCCTCCTGGATCGTCTTGGGTATGGGCCAATCCCGCTCGTAGGTCCACAAGGCTCGGCTTTTCAAATACGGGACGACGAGAGCCTCGGGCTGGCGGCATTTCTCAGGGGAGCAGGGCCATTTGAGCTTAATCAGATCGGTCGTGTGGAAGGGATCGCTCTGATGTCCGCGGATGAAACGGTAGACGTCAAAGCCTTTGTGGTAGTTGTACCCTGGGTGGAGCATCTGGTAATGGTCGGTGATGAGGGCGGTGATGTATCCATTTCGGCGGAGCATCCCCTGAACCACCGGCCACTCCTGGGGGAGGGGCGCCCAGCCTATGGTGTGGAAGACGTGTCTGCCGGCCATGATCTCGGCGCGCGCGGGCATCGTCGGGAAGGAGCCGATGTACGCTTTCTCGAAGAGGATCGACTCCTTAGCTAGCTCATCTATGTGCGGGGTCTTAACCCAATCGTTCCCATAACACCCGAGGAAATCCCTTCTAAGCGTATCGCAGATGATGAAGATAATGCGCATTGACCACCTCCTGGGTTTGTGCTTCGCCTCTAATATACCACCTCTCCCCTTCAATCGCAAGCCGATGTTCCTGAGGCTAGGACATTAGAAGTTCCCTTCCCTCGACGGGAGGGGTTATCGAGGGGGAGGGAGAAAGACCGCTCAGAGGACAGATGAGGTTGAAAGCGCTGATGTGACCGGTGGTTAGATGATGTCCCAGTTTATAACCTCGGCTTCAGGGGGTTGACCGTTCATCTACGTGTGTGGTATGATATCTCTTCCACCCGAAGCTCACTTGAGACGAGGAGGTATCGATCATGAGGGGCGTCGCCTTGGGGCTGTTGCTCCCGATCTCGGCCTTGATGAGCTTTTCCCTCTCCCTGGCCGAGGATTGGCCCACTTACATGCACGACATCGCCAGAAGCGGCGTGACCTCGGAGGAGCTGAGGCCGCCGCTATATGAGCAATGGGTGTTCGTCCCAACGCAGCCGCCTTGCCCCGCATGGCCTCCTCCGAAACCCGCCCCTGTTGAGGGGGTTTTGGAGCCCCACAGGCTCGACTTCGATTACGCGTTCCACGTCGTCTCGGCTAAGGGCAGGGTCTATTTCGGCTCGTCGGCGAACAACAAGGTATACTGTCTGGACGCCCGAAGCGGGAAGGTGGTCTGGACCTTCTTCACCGGCGGACCTGTGAGGCTCGCCCCTACAGTGTGGGATGGGAGGGTTTACGTCGGGTCGGACGATGGCTTCGTCTACTGCCTCAGGGCCGAGGACGGGAGGCTTCTGTGGAAGTTCAGAGCGGCCCCACACGGGGATAAAGTGTTGGGGAACGGGAGGATGATCTCGCTCTGGCCCGTCAGAACGGGGGTTCTGGTCGACAAAGGGATCGCCTATTTCGGCGCCGGTGTGTTCCCGTATGAGGGCGTTTACCTGTATGCCCTCCGCGCAAGGGATGGCAAGCTCATCTGGAAGAACGATTCGTGGGGCTTCTTCAGGAGCGGCTGGGGCTCCCGCTCCCCCCAGGGATACCTGCTCGCCGATGAGAAGAGGCTATACGTTCCCACAGGGAGAACGCCTCCCGCCTGCTTCGACAGGGAGACCGGGCGGCTTATTTACCACCGGGAGGGAACCATGGCGCCGGGATGGCAGGGGAGATACCACTACCTGTTCGGAGGATGTTACGCCCTCATCGCCGGCGAGCATCTATACAGCGGCGGGAGGGAAGTGGTGGCGCTCAACCGGAGGACGGGCAAGACGGGCTTCGCCTGGTTCTCCGGCAGGAAGCTCATCGTGACGGTGGACGTTTCATATCTGCTGACGGGGAAGGAGCTGATCGCGCTCGACAGGTCGACCTACATCGAGGCGAGCAGAAGGCGTTTCTCACTGGTGGAGGAGAAGATAAGGCTCACGGAGCGGGTGAACAGGGCTAAGGGGCGGGAGAGGGAGGAGCTCAAGAGGCAGCTGGAGGAGGTGAACAGGAAGCTGAAGGAGGTGGAGGAGTTCATGGCCGAGAAGGCCGTCAAATGGAAGCTGCCCTGCGAGCTCTCCTCCTCGATGATAAAGTCCGGCGACGTCCTCTTCGTCGGGGGTAAGGGCGCGGTGATCGCCGTCGACGCGGTGACGGGGAAGGAGCTGTGGAGATGTGAGGTGGAGGGCGAGGCGAGGGGCCTGGCCGTCGCGAACGGGAGGCTCTACGTCAGCACGGATAAGGGGAACATCTACTGTTTCGCGAGAAAAAAGGTGTCTTCCCCCACGCGCGTGGTCGAACGGGCGGAGCCCGAGCCATATCCGAGGGATGAGCTCACCCCGGTCTTCGAGGAGGTGGCCGAGAGGATCCTCGAGGAGACGGGGATCAGGAGGGGGTACTGCTTGGTCCTCGGCTGCGGAAGCGGGAGATTAGCGTATGAGTTGGCGAAGCGATCGGAGCTGATAATCTACGGGATCGAGCTGGACGTCGAGAAGGTCAAAAGGGCAAGGGAGGCGCTGGACAGGGCCGGGATCTATGGGACGAGGGTGACCGTGGAGGCGGGCCCGCTCTCCGAGCTCCCCTACCCCGATTACTTCGCCAACCTGATCGTCTCCGAGGAGGCGCTCGTATCGGGCCGTCCCGTGGGCAAGGCGAGCGAGCTCTTCCGCGTCCTGAAACCGTGCGGCGGGATGATCTACATAGGCCAGACCGAGGAGGCGGCTGAGCTTACGGGGAAAAAGCTCACGGCCGAGGAGCTACGGAGATGGATTGCCGAGGCCGG
>QNBQ01000460.1 GCA_003645735.1 Candidatus Poribacteria bacterium | reverse complement strand
GTGATAGAGAGGGCGAAGAGGATATTGGAGGTCTTGGAGAGCCACGATATAAGCGTGGAGGCCAGGAGGACGGCTCCGCGCATTCGGAGGCCTTCAAGGCCCTTGAAAGCCGATGCCCTGCAGCTCACCCTCTTCTCCCCGAAACCTAACCCCATAATCGAAGAGCTTAAAAAGCTCGACCTCGACAACATGACCCCCATCCAAGCCCTCAACAAGCTCTACGAGCTGAAGCTGAAGGCGGAGAAGGAGGGATGGCGAAAGTAGCGGTGAACCTGTTGACCGGGTGTAGGATACCGCTCTCCGTTCTGATCTACCTCCTGATCGTCCGACACAAATTCGTTCAGGCCCTGATGTTGTTCGTGCTGGCGGTCACGACCGACTGGCTTGACGGGACGCTGGCCAGGAGGTTGAACGTCAAAACCCGCTTCGGCGCCGCGTTCGAACACGTCTCCGATGGCCTGATGATGGGGATCATCTGGTTCGGGTTCGTCAGAATAGGTCTGCTGCCGCTGTGGCTTTACGTCTTCGGATGGATCTACAGCCTGATCACATGGTTCGTTCCCCTGAAGGTCAAAAGGCTCAGATCGCTCAACAGGGCCGCCGGGCTCAGGACGCTGTTTTACGGAGTTGCCATAGGGATCGTGGCGATCATCCTGATCTTCGAGATAGATGAACCCGCCGTCAGATACCCGGTCCTCTCGATACTGCTGCTCTACTCGGTTTGCGTCTTCCTGTGGAAACGTGATAGAATAGCTTACTACTGGCGAAACTTCAAAGAGGGGAGGCTGGGATGAGGATAGCGTTCAGCACCCTGGGATGTCCCGATTGGGATCTGGAGACGATCCTGTCGAGGGGGAGGGAATACGGATACGACGGGATAGAGATCAGGGGGATAAAGAGGGAGTTCGATCTGACGAAGGTGCCGGAGCTGACGGAGCGGGTCGAGGAGACGAGGGCGTTGTTCGAGAGATACGGCCTGAACGTCGCGTGCATCTCCTCCTCCGCCAGGTTCAGCTCGCCCGACCCGGGGGTCAGGAGGGCCAATCTGGAGTCGGCCAAAGCTCACATGGACATAGCCCGCTCGCTGGGCGCCCCGTGCGTCAGGGTCTTCGGCGGGAACATACCCGAGGGGGTCGAAAGGGAGAGGTGTGAGGATTACATCGCCGAGGCGCTCAGGGAGCTGGGGAGATACGCCGAGGAGGTGGGGGTTAAGGTCGTCCTCGAAACCCATGACAGCTTCAGCACGGGCAAGCAAGTAGCCGCCGTCCTGGAAAAGACGGACCACCCGATGGTCGGCGCCCTCTGGGACATCCACCACCCGGTCAAAAACGGCGAGCCGCCCGAGGAGACGATCAAGCACCTCAGCGGCAAGGTGTTCCACGTGCACGTCAAAGACGGCGATTTCACGACCTACACCCTGCTGGGCGAGGGGAAAGTTCCGACCCTTCAAATCCTCAAGCTGCTCAAGGAGGACGGCTACGACGGGTATCTCTCCGTCGAGTGGGAGAAGGCTTGGAAGCCCGAACTTCACGACCCCGAGGTCGCCCTCCCTCAATACGCCGCAAAGCTCAGGGAATACCTGAGCCAGCTGTGAGGTGATCGGGATGAGCCTCTGGGATCTGGCGCTCCAAAACAAGGATCTCCTGAGGTTCTCAACCCTGTTCACCGCCCAGAACGTCAGGGATCTCCTGGCGGACGAGGAGGGGATAAGGGCGGCGGTTGAGTGGTGCAGGGGGACGGGCGTCACGAAGGTATACATCGAGTCGTTCAGAAACGGATACACCGCCCCGAGGGATCTGCTGGAGCGCGCCCGGGACAGGTTCAAGGAGGAGGGGTTCGACGTGGCCGGGTGCGTCACGACGACCGAGCTGGGGAAGCGGTCGACCGGCTGGAAGATCATCGCCTGTTACACGGACGAGCCGACGCTTCGCAAGCTGCAGGAGGTGTTCGAATACGCCGCTTCGATCTTCGACCTGATCATGATCGACGATTTCCTCTTCACGGATTGCGAGTGCGAAAGCTGTCAAAAGGCCAAGGGCGATAGATCCTGGGCGGAGTTTCGATGCGAGCTTATGGCCGAGGTGTGCCGCCGGAGGATAATCGAGCCGGCCAAATCGGTCAACCCGAACGCGAAGCTGATCATCAAATACCCCCAGTGGTATGACGATTTCCACAACCGAGGCTACGACGTGGTGAGGGAGACGGAGATCTTCGACTACATCTGGGTGGGGACGGAGACGAGGGACCCGGACAACGAGCGTTGGGGCAGGAAGATGCAGTATGAGGCCTACTACATCATGAGGTGGCTGGGGGAGATAGGAGGGGAGAAGACCGGAGGGGGGTGGTTCGACCCGTATGGGACGAGCCCGCCCACCTATGTGGAGCAGGCCAGGCAGACGATACTGGCCGACGCTAAGGAGGTTCTGCTCTTCTGCTACGGCTCGCTTCTGAGGGATACCGGCCCGGCGGACGTGGAGAGGCTGAGGGGTGAGATGCCGAGGCTTTTCGAGCTGGCGAAGCTCGTGCGGGGCGAGCCGACATACGGCGTGAGCGCCCCGAAACCTCCCAACAGCGATCCCGGAAGCGAGCCTTACGTCTTCGACTTCGTCGGCATGCTCGGGCTGCCGCTAGTCCCGACCTCGCGGATCGATCCCAACTCGCCCGCGATCTTCCTCTCATACCACGCCTTGAAAGATCCTCAGCTGAAGGAGAAGGTCGATGAGGCGTCTAAATCCGGCAAACCGCTCCTCATCACCGACGGGCTGGCCGACCGGATCGGCGCGCCGGAGGGGGGCATCGTTTTGCCGGTGGGCGGCGATCCGAGATCGCTGTT
>QNBQ01000459.1 GCA_003645735.1 Candidatus Poribacteria bacterium | reverse complement strand
CGGATCGTCCCGAGCGGGGTGGATCTGGCCATAGATGTCGATCCGATCTCGGTTTTGTGAGGCGGGGGATTTAGATCCCCCGCCGGAACGCATCAGAACGGGTAGGGAACCTCCACCTCGTATTCGTAGGGGATGGTCTCGGCCAGATGGGTTTTGGATGATTTCTCGGCAAGCTCCATTATGGCTATCACCCTTCTGGCCTGTTCGGGCTTCACGATCAGCTCCTCGCCCTCCAGCAGGTGGGCGGCGACGTTCTCGTAGAAGGTGTGCTTGTAGAAATCGCGCCAGGCGTTGCCGTCGTAGGGTATCTCCTGCTCCTTGGGCTGCCCTTCGACCTCGGAGAAGACCCGGAACTTCCCCTGCTCGGAGATGACGGCCCCGTGCGTGCCCAGCACCCACCACCTCGGCTTCGTGGCCTTGGCGATGTGGGACATCTGCACATCGGCCATCGCCCCGTTTTCGAATCTTATGACAGCCTCGACGTGATCCTCGTTGGAGATGTCGTGCCAGACCAGCTTATAGAAGAAGCCGCTGACGTTGACCATCCTGTGGGGTATGATGTGGAGCAGCCAGTCGAGGTAATGCGCTCCCCAGTCGTAAAACGCCCCGCCCGATATGGCTTTGACGCTCCTCCACCAGTTCGGGTTGGGCTTGCCGTAGCCGCCGCCGAACATCTCGACGTGGAACACCTCGCCTATGAGCCCCTGTTTGATGATCCTCCTCAGCGTGCAGAAGTCGGCGTCCCATCTGCGGTTGTGGAAGACGGTCAGCATCCTGCCGTGCTCCTTGGCCGCGCTTATCATCTCGGTCGCCTCGCCCACCGTTATGCACATCGGTTTCTCCACAACAACGTGCTTTCCGGCCTCAAGACATTTGATGGCCACCGAGGCGTGGAGGTTATGCGGCAGGACAATCGAGATCAGGTCGAAATCCTCCTTGTCGAGCATCTCGTCGAGGCTGGTGTAGGTGTTTATCTCCGGGAAGTCCTTCTTGGCCGCCCTGGTCCTGTCCGGGTCGACGTCGCAGACGGCCACCAGCTCCAGTCCGGGGGTGTTCTTTATCATCGTCGCATGCGCCCTTCCCATGTTGAAGGTGGCGCCGTATCCTATGACGGCGCACTTGATCGTCTTGTCGGCCATCTCACCCTCCCGATCTTCCTGAGCTTCGGGGTTTAATGATATCAAAAGGCCTCAACGTTGATCAACCCCGTCCTGCCTATCCCCTCCCACCTCCGATTTCTCCTTCCTGACCAGCTTGATCTCGTTTATGCTCATCTCGGCGTCCACGCCCTTGCACATGTCGTAGATGGTGAGCGCGGCGACCGCCACCGCCGTCAAAGCCTCCATCTCCACCCCCGTCTTGGCCACCGTCTCGACCTCGGCCTCTATCCTGACGCACCTGGACTCGTAATCCAGCTCGAAATCCAGCCTGACCGAGGTGACCCCTATGGGGTGACAGAGGGGGATGAGCTCGCTCGTCTTCTTAGCGGCCATGATCCCCGCCACCCTCGCCACCTCCAGCGGATCGCCCTTCTCGATCTCCCCCCTGGCGATCATCCTGAGCGTCTCGCTCCTCATCTTGACCGACCCGACCGCGATGGCCGTCCTGTATGAGTCGGGTTTCTCCGTCACCCTGACCATCCTCGTCTCCATATCCCCTCACCTCAAAGCAGCCCCGAGCTGTATTTGCCGACCGGCTCCCCCAAACTTTGAAGGTTGCGATGGGCGTGATAACAGGCCTGCATCACGTGATAGGCCGCCTTCCACTCCCCTCCCTTCCTCTCATCCCTCACCTCGCCCTCCTCGCTCAACAGGTGAAACCACTCGCCGTATTTGTCGTCGAAAAACCGCCTGTAACAGAACGATACCAGCCCATCCAGCCGATCCCTGTATACCTCCTCCCCCTCCATCCTGTAGGCGAAGGAGAGGGCGCCTATCCCCTCGCACTGAACCCACCAAACCTTCTCCTTGACCTTCGGCTCCCCCAGTGGCTCGCCCTTGCTGTAAACGCCGCCGTGCCGCTCATCCCATCCCCGCTCCATCACGAAGTCGAGCAGCTTCTTGGCGATCGAGACGTATCGATCGATGTCGAGCGACGATCCGATGACCCACAGGAACCAGGCCGCCTCCAGATCGTGGCCGTAGTCCGTCCACCCCTTCGTCTCCTCCAGGTTCTCCTCCCAGTTGGGGAGGAACCACTCCCTCATGCAGTTGGCTTTCTCGTTGAACATCCTGTCGCATATCAGGTCGCATATCCTGATCATCTCGTCCCTGAACCAGGAGTCGTCCGTCAGCGCGGCCAGGGCGGAGAGGGCCTCCAGGGTGTGCAGATGGGTGTCCAGCCGTTTCGTCTCGTCCCTCAGATACCAATCCTCGTCCATAACCTGATAAAGCCCTCCCCGCTCCTTATCCCACATCTTCTGGAAGGTCAGCTCGTAGGTCTCCAGCGCCATCTCCCTCGCCCTGGAATCGTCGGCCGTCCTGGCGAACTCGGCCAGGGCATACATGACGAAGGCGTGCCCGTATGCCCGCTTCGAGCCCATCTCCTTCCAATACCTCCCCGACCGTCTGACCGCCCAGAACCATCCGCCGTGTTTGGAGTCCCACATGTGATCCATGATGAAGCTCGCCCCACGCCTGGCTATGTCGAGGTATTCGTCATCGCCTGTCAGCCTGTAGGCGGTCGTGAACGAGTAGACCATCCTGCTCTGCATCACCAGGAACTTATCCCCTTTGCCGTATCTTTTGCCGTCCCGCTCCAGATGCGTCCAGAACCCGCCGAACTCCTCGTCTATGGAGTGCTCCAGCCAGAAGGAGATCACCTCATCGATCGCATG
>QNBQ01000458.1 GCA_003645735.1 Candidatus Poribacteria bacterium | reverse complement strand
GTCCATATCGATCCTCATCATCGCGTTCCTCCTGACATCCCACGTCGGGGCGAAGCGGTTGGAGGTGCCGGGCGATCTCCCCTCGATACAGGACGCCGTGGACGCCGCAAAGGAGGGGGAGCTGATCCTCATATCCCCCGGCCTCTACAGGGAAGATGTGCTCATATCGAAGCCGGGCGTCGAACTGAGGGGCGACGGAAACCCGACCCTTAAAGGGGTGATCAAGATCGTCAAGGCCAAGGGGGTGAGGGTGGAGGGTATCAAGCTCGTCGGCGGCACCGCCGAAAGCCACGCCGGGATCGTCTGCCAGGGCTCGGATGCGGAGATCGAAGGGGTTGCGATCGACGGATACCACCACGGCATGCTCATCTCGGGCGGCTCGATAAGGATCTCGAACTGCCATGTGCTCAACAGCTTCAACGTCTGCCTCCAGATATCGTTCGCCGGCGCCCGAGTTGAAGGCTCGCGTTTCGAGGGGAGTGTAGAGGGGATCGTCGTGATAGGCGAGGGCGATGTGAGGGTGGAGGGGTGCGTCATCCGAGGCAACTCGACGGGGATGAGATGCGTCGAGTCGAAGCCGGTCGTGCGCCGATCCGCCTTCGAGCGGAACGGGATCGGCGTTTTGGCCTCCGGCGGCGAGCCCGATCTGGGGACGGAATCGGAACGGGGCTTGAACGCCTTCATAGACAACGAGATCCACATCAGGAGCGAGGGCGGGGTTGTAAAAGCCGTCGGCAACTATTGGGGCAGCCCCGACGGCCCCGATCCACGGAGGATCGAGGGGAAAGTGGAGCTTAGACCTTGGCTGACCTTCGACCCCAGGAAGGGCTCCGGGATCAAGCAGGTCGAAAAACTTCCGGCCCTTTGGGGCTGGTTGAAGTGGAGGTGAACGATAACCTCAAATGCGCCGCCATGATCGAGGCGAACCTACATCTCGGCCTCGGAAAAACAAGGTGGTCTTCCTGGAGGAGCTGGCCTGAATTAAAGGCGTGCCACGTGTATATACCTCGTGAACCAGGATTTGGGGGAGGGTAGGACATCGACCGAGCGGTAGCCATGTTTGATAAACAACTCGCTTATGTCCCTGGCCGTCACGATCACAGCCACGGGGGAGAGGTTGACGAAGTTCGATATCAGCTCGTCGTATAGCCTCTCATCGGCGGCCATGTTCCGCCCGTAGGGCAGATCGGTGACGAGCAGGTCGAACTCCCCCTCTATGAACCTGGCGTCGGCCTGGATCACCTCGCCCTTCAGGCCGAAATATGAGAGGTTCTTGCGCGACGCCTGGCACATCTTGTAGTTGATGTCGTATCCGGTCACCTCGTAGCCCATATCCGCGCCTTCGAGCAGTATCGTGCCTGCCCCGCAACACGGGTCGACCAGCTTGGCCGGCGGCCTGACGCCGGAGAGGTTTATCATCAGCCTGGCAAGCCTGTGGGGGAGAGAGCTTGAGGTGGTGTAGGGCTTTTTAGAGAGCCTAAGCCATCCCTTCGTGTATTCGGAGAAGATCCTGCCGAGGTAAGCGCGGTCATCCGTCAGGACGGCTAAAAGCTTCACTTTGGGATCGGACAGGTTCGGCCTACCCCTTATCGCGTCCGCCAGCCTGGCCGCTATCTCGGTCGACCTGAGCTTGAGATTCTCAGTCAACCTCTCGACCCTTATGGCGAACCCTTCGGCCTCGATCCCTTTTGAGGCGACCTCGGCCTCCAAGCCGTCCAGATCGGGCGCCTCGGCCAGGATCTCAGCCCCGACCTTCACATAGGCCGCGTTGGATATATCCGTCTTGACCTCCGAGATGCCGACTCCCTTCTCGTCCGGTCGGACGCCTGCGAAGGAGAGCAGCTCCGCCTCTATCAAAGCCCGCTCGGGCTCGGATCTCGCGGTGAGGTAGATATACTTCATGGCTCGGGGTTTGGGAGATATCCAAGGAGAGCTGTTGAAGACGGCAGAGATCACCAGTTCCTCTCAATCTCCACGTCGTCTTCCTCCAAATATGAATATTCCACGCCGAGCTTCTCCAAAAGATCTGAAAACTCCCCACATGACATGCCCATAATCTCGGAGGCTTTCTTCAGGCTTATCTTCCTCAATACCAGCGCACCGATGACTCCTAGAAGCTTTTCCCGTTCCTCCGTCGATTTCAGAACGGGAAGCTCACTGGCTATCTCCCGAAGGGAGACTGTCATTCTCGGTCACCCCCGCCCTAGCAGTTTCAAAAGCAGATCGGGGCGGTCGGAGGTGATGGCGTCGACGCCCTTCTCGATCGCCGCCCCGATCTCCTCCTCCGTGTTCGGCGTCCAGACGATCACCTCCAAGCCGCGCTTGTGCGCCTCCTCGACCAGCTCCTCCGTCAGATAGGCGTGGTTCACGTTCACCCCCCGGGCGCCTATCTCCTGGGCGATCCGACAGGCTTCCTCGGGAGGGGGAGGCTCCCCGAAGATCGGGGCGACCTGATAGCCGGGCTTCAGCTCCTTGACCCTCCTGAGCCTCTCGACGCTGAAGGAGATGAACAGAACCTGATCGCCCATCCCCCTCTCCTCGACCGACCTCACCGCCTCGTCTGCCGTTCCCTCCCCTTTCAGCTCCAGAAGCAGCTCGACCTTATCTTTCACGAGATCCAGAAGCTCCTCCAGAGTCGGAACTTTCTCGCCTTTCCCCGCGTCAAGCGCCCTTATCTCCTCGAAGGTCAGCTCGGATACCCTCCCCGAGCCGTTGGTCGTCCTGTCGACCGTCTCGTCGTGCATCAGTATGAGACGACCGTCCTTCGTGAGCCTAACGTCACACTCGACGGCATCGACCCCCAGCTCGATCGCCGTTCTGAAGCTCAGAAGGGTGTTTTCAGG
>QNBQ01000457.1 GCA_003645735.1 Candidatus Poribacteria bacterium | reverse complement strand
TCGTGGGCTTGATGATCCAGTTGCCGCCGTGTGTGCTCAGCACGACGACCTTTTTTATCCCGTGATGCCTGAGCGACAGGATTATGTCCTCGATGACGAGCGCCAGGGTCTGGGGGCGGAGGGGGATCGTGCCGGGGAAGCCCATGTGCTCCTGTGAGTTGCCGTAGGGGAGGGCGGGCAGGACGTAGGCGTTAAGCCTCTCCCCCAGCTCCCTGGCCAGCCGATCGGCTATGAGCCAGTCCGTCCCCAGGGGGAGATGCCTCCCGTGTTGCTCTATTGAGCCGATGGGGAGGATCGCTATCTCGACGTTCGCCTCTTTTACCTCCTCCCACGTGTTGAAAACCGTCACCATGATCCTCACCTCCCCTTTAGTTGATCTCCTATGGTTATCCCCCGGATGCGGCCGGCCGGAGGTGGATCGTTAGATCCTCATCGAAGGGGGGCAGATCCAAGCTCAGCGTCCCCTCGCGGGCCGATACGGATGCCCGTCGGATCTCCTCGCCCGTTTTCGGGCTTAACATGCTCAGGACATACGTTCCGCCCCTCGCCTTCAGCTTCAGCGTCCCGCCCGGCGGAGGGCCGTCGGCGGCGCAGTAGATCACGATCTCCCATCGGGGGGAGGCGGCGACATGGACGCGTATCCCCTGGGGGGCGGAGATGAGCAGGTCGTTGCGCGGCTCCAGATCGGGGAAATCTGTCGTCTCCACGAATCGGGCGAATATCTTCAGCCAGTCGTGTATCGGGCGCTCAGCCAAAGGCTGCCAGCAGACGGCGGTGGTATGTCCTCCGGCGACGAACGCCTCCCAGAAGCTTTGTCTCTCTATCTTCATCTGCTCGGGCGAGGGTTTCTTCCAATCACGGGGCTTTTCGCCGTGCCAGAACGCCTCGTCCACCATCACCGGCTTCCCGTATTTGCGCAGCCGCCTTATCCGATCGGCGACTTCATAGGTGTCGGCGTGGCATTGGACGACGTCTATCCCGGGCAGCCTGTAGTAGACCTCGTCGCCGCCCAGGGGGTTCAGCCCTGAGAACGTTATCGGCCTCCGCTTGGGATCGTGCGCCCTCAGGAAATCGATCCAATGCTTCACCCACCTCACCCTCAGCTCATCGAACCCCTCCATCTCGTTGACGATCTCCCAGTAGACGTTCTCGAAGCCGGAGAGCTCATCTATGGCTTTTTTGACGTAGCGCTGTTGGAACCACTGGCTTTTCATAGCCCAGTCCCAATCCGGGGAGAACGGCCTCTCGAACAGCTTCAGGTCGTCGGGCCGGGCCAGGGTGTAAAACTCGCCCTTGCCGTCGCGCGCCCTTATGGGGCCGCCGCAATCGGCGTTCCAAGGATGCCTGAACCACCTCTCCCCCGCCCTCCACCTCTCAAGCGAGCATCTATCGAACAGGGTGAACTCGACCAGAACACCCTTCCCCCGCGCGTAGGAGCAGATCCGCTTGACCAGATCCCAAAAACGGGGGTTGAAGCGGAGCAGGTCGTAAAGCGGCTTTTGGGGGTCGACCACGCGCCATGGGCTTTTCGCCTCCCCCGGCTCCTCCCAGCAGAAGCACCAGGGGAAGAAGCGGATGCGGAAGCGGACGCGATCGGTCTGATGGGCGGCCAGCATGTCTATATACTCCCGCCACCTCTCCCACCGCTCCCCGTCGGGAGAGTTAGCCGTCCCGATCCCTTCCATCCCGCTGCCGATCACGTAGATCGGCCTGCCGTCGAGGGTGAAGTGATACCCCTCAACCCCCAACCCCTCCGCCGAGCAGGCCAGACAAGCGGCCAAGGTGTAAAGCTGTGCGAGGAACATGAACCCTCCCTCCTCACAACAAATCTCGCCCTCACATTCTACCAGAACCCTCGGGGAAGGGCAAACGGATGATCGGGGCGGGCGCTTGACTCGGCGACGGGCGATTCGGGATGATAGCTTCAAGCTCAAGATAGGGCGGGGCTATAGGTGGATGGAGAGGAGAGAGGGGTTGAGGAGGGATATCGAGGTGACGCGCAGGGTCAGGGAGGAGTTCCCCGATTGCCTCATACTGGTCGACGCCAACGACGGCTACACGCCCGAGCTGTTCATCGATTATTAGGGAGGAGAGGGAAGGGTTGAGGAGGGTGAGGGAGTTTCTGAGGGAGAACAGCCCCGAGACGCTCATAGCCGATGGCGAGAGCCGTCCCGACTGGATGAGCTGTTGAAGTTGGCGGAGGAGGGGCTTCTGGACGTGCTGCTGATGGACATAATGGGGTTCGGCTTCACCGGGTGGCGGAAGCTGATGCCTCGGCTGGTCGAGCTGGGCGTCCGGGCATCGCCCCACGCCTGGGGGAACCCGCTCAAAACCCTCTACATCGCCCAGCTTGCGGCGGGGACGGGCAACATCCCCATAGTCGAGGGCGTCCCGGGGAGGAGCGATCAGGCCGATTGGAGCTCCTATGAACTGGCCGACGGGAGGCTGATCCTCCCCTCCGATCCCGGGTTCGGGGTGAAGCTCATCTCCCCTCAAGCCGTTTGAGGTGCTGGCGGGCCTCCCTGGCCCATCTCTCGGGAGGGTTGAGCTTCAAAAACCTCTTGAACCTCTGGATGGCCAGCTCCTTCTTGCCGACGTATTCGTAAAGCAGGGCGAGGTTGAAGTTGACCGTTAGGTTATCGGGGTCGAGCTGTAGTGCCTTCTCGAACATCTCTATCGCCTCGGCGGTTCTGCCCATGTTGTAGAGGGTGTTGGCGTAGTTGATCATGACGGTCACGTTCTTCGGGTCGAGCTGCATCGCCCTCCTCAGGTATTTCTCCGCCGTGCTGAAATCCATGACGTATTGCCTGTAGAGATCCCCCAGCCTCCTGAGCGCCTCGACGTTCCG
>QNBQ01000456.1 GCA_003645735.1 Candidatus Poribacteria bacterium | reverse complement strand
CGACGTGTTGAAGATCAACCCCGATCCGGGCAACAGGGGCTGGGAGGATGCCACGGACCTGTCGCAGCTGAGCGAGGCGGAGATCAAGGACACGCTCGCCCAGACGGATATCCTCTACTTCACTTGGAACGGCCCCGGCCACGACCAGGGCTACTTCATGAAGGGGGCCGAGAACGCCGTCAGGGAGTGGGTTAAAAACGGCGGCGTGGTCTGGGTCGACGCGTTCGACGACAACTTCACCGACGATCAGGGCAACCAGATAGGGCTGTGGTGGCCGGTGGATGAGCATCCGGCCAGGATAGCCAACACGGGCGACTCCGACGTCAACATCACCCCTGAGGGCGAGGCTTCGGGCTTGTTCAGCAAGCCGAACGCCGTCGACGTCAACGCCCTGACGCTCGATGACAACTTCACGGATTTGGATCCCGCCTATGTGGTTTTGGCCGAGAGGGCTGACGGAGCCGGAGCGGCGGCCATCAAGCTCCCCTACGGCGCAGGGTATTACGTGGGGATGTGCATCGATACGAGGGACGCCGCGAGGCTTGAGGCGGCCAAGCCGCTGATCGAGAACGCGCTTTATTACTGCGCCACGCTCAAGGCGGCCGCCGCGGCGGTCAGACCCGAGGACAAGCTGGCGACCACCTGGGGCGCCGTCAAGGCCGAATAAAGCTCCCGAAGTTCCGGGCGGGAGCAGCTCGCTCCCGCCCCTTTAAATCCCTTGAGGGGGGATCGAGATGAAAAGGCTGTCCTTGATCTTGGCCGCTCTGTTGGTTCTCACCCCGGCGGTCTTAGCTCAACAATTCAAAGTTCTGATAGTCATCGGCGACAGCTACTCCGAGGGCGAGGCCAACTACGTTCAATCCCTCACCAGCGTCGAAAACTTCACGTTCGCCTTCGATGTGGTCTACGTGAACTCCGACGTCGGCAACAGAGGGTCGCCCAAAGCCGTCAACTTCGGTGAAGAGATTGAGAAGGGCAACATCAACCTGTCCGATTACCAGATCATCTGGTTCACCTGGAACGCGCCCGGCCATGATAACGGCTACTTCATGGAGGGCGCCGAGGATGCGATAAGGGAATGGGTGAAAAACGGCGGCGTCCTCTGGATGGGAGCTTTCGATGACAATTACAGGGATCAAAACGGCAACCAGATCGGAGGCTGGTTCCCGATAGATGAGCATCCCGTCCAGGTGCAGAACACGAGCGACGCCGGAGTTAAGATAACAGATGAAGGGGAGAAATCCGGGCTGTTCTCCAAGCCGAATAAGGTCGATATGGACGCCATCATCCTAGACGATAACTTCGCCAACGTGGACGACGCTTTCATCGTGCTCGCCGAAAGGCAGGACAACGGCCAGCCGGCGGCCTTCGTCCTCCCCTACGGCAAGGGGTTCTACGTTGAGGTCTGCTACGATACGAGGGATGCCGGGAAGCTGGAGGTGGCCAAGCCGCTGCTGGAAAACGGCCTGTATTACTGCGTCTCTTTGATCAAGTCGGCTCCCGTCGATCCGATGGATAAACTGCCCGCCATCTGGGGCGAGATCAAGGCGAGGTGAACCTTAAAATCGAAGATTTGAATCGGGGGGATGCGCCTCAAGCATCCCCCTCTTCATCATGATCCGCGAAACGGTCCTGGGGCTCATCGAGAAACTCAAATCCCTTCAGAAGGAGGACGGGCGGTTCGAAGGCCTCCTCTCCTCCAACACATACCCCACCTGCAGCTTCGCCGTCATCGAGATGATGCGGGGAGAGGCGATGGACGAGGGGATAGCCGGGTGGTTGATCGAACGTCAGCTGCCGGACGGGATGTGGCCTCTGGACACGTCGAATCGAGGGGATGAGGAAGCGACCGCTCTGGTCCGGACGGTTATATCCGCCGCCTTGAAGAGGGGGGACGATCCCCGCCTCAGGGATGCCCTCAGGAGGTCGCCGGATATCAGACCCTCCCTCTTCCACGTCAAGTTGATGGGGGCGCTCTGCGGGGAGCTGGGATGGGGGGAGGTGCTTCCGGGCCGCGCCCTGAGGACGGCTGTGAAGCTCCTAAGCTTGCTCCCCAGGCCGATCAGGTCGAAGCTCAAGCCTCCCCTCTCGACCATACCCCCGCCCGAGCTTTTCAGAACGCCGATCTTCGACGACCTGTTCATAGCCGAGCAGCACACCTTGGTCCCCATACTGTTGATCGCCGAGCTGAAGTCGAGGGGAAGGACAAAGCTCGCCGAGGAGCTGCTCAGCTGGCTGCTGGAGCGGAGGCTGCCCGACGGAAGCTGGTTCAGGGTGAACTTCATTACCGCCCTCTCCGTCATGGCGCTGATGACGTGTAGGGAGGAGGGGATCCCCGGGCTTGAGAGGCCGATAGAAGAGGGGATAGCCTGGCTTGAGGGGACGCGCAACCCGGACGGGGGGTTCAGGGAGGCGATCAACTTGAACGTCTGGGACACCGCTTTGAGTGTCTGCTCACTGCTTGAAGCCGGTGTTTCCGCAGATGATCCGTCCATCAAAAGGGCGTGTGAGTGGCTCATATCGGTTCAAAACGGGGACGGGGGGTGGCCTTTTTCGGGCGTGGACTTCCCCGGCCTCCCCTCCGACGCCGACGACACGGCGCTTTCGGCCCTCGCCCTCATCAGAGCCGGCTATGGCGGCTCGGAGGCCGTCTCGAAAGGCGTGAGGTGGCTCATCGAACATCAGAGGCCGGACGGCGGCTGGGGCACGTATGTGCCGGGCGCGGGCGACGTGGGATGCGTCAGCATAACGGCCCACGCCGCAGAGGCACTAAAGGAGGCGGGGAGGATCGAGGAGATGGAAAGGGCCTTAGACTGGTTGGAGAGGAACGCGGATCCGGACGGATCGTGGGACGATCTCTGG
>QNBQ01000455.1 GCA_003645735.1 Candidatus Poribacteria bacterium | reverse complement strand
GGTCCGAGGCGGGCTTAAGGTGAGGCCGTCCGATTTCGACATCAGGCTCATACCGGATCCGGAGGCGGTGAAGCTGGAAAAGCTCTCGCCCAAGGAACGGGGCAAGCTGATATGGCTGAAGCTGAACGCCAGATGGGGCAGGCCATGGACCGGTCGACCCGGGAGGGCGAAGGTGAGCTTAAAGGCCGATTGGGACGGATACGCCCCGTTCGGTCCCCCGTTCTCCCCGGCGTGGAACAGATCGGGGGAGCTGCTGGGATACGAGGAGTATCGCCCTAGGGAGAAGGGATGGCTGGAGCTGTTGCCCACGACCGATATCATAGAGCGTCTGATCACCGGCAGGCCGGTCTTTGAAAGCTCGAAGTGAAAGGGTTTAAGCCGCGATTTAAAACATGAAAGGGGGATGAGGGATGGCGAGGCGAATTGCCTTGATAGGGATTGATTCCTTAATACCGACCGTGGTCGAGAAACTGGTTGAGGAGGGGAAGCTTCCGACGATAAAGAGGTTGATGGAGGAGGGGGGCTACTCCCGCGCCGACCCCTTCTACCCCACCGAAACGGGGTGTAACTGGGCGACTATCGCTACGGGGGCAACTCCCAGAACACACGGCTGCACCTATAGCGTCCATCTCCCCGGCGATCCGCTTAACAGGCTCGTCTCTGGTTTCCCCTCGCACATGTGTCAGGCCGATCAGATCTGGTGTGTTTTCGACCGGGCGGGCAGGCTGAGCGTGATCTTCGATTACCCCCAATCCTACCCGATCAACGCCCGAAACGTCATACACGTCGGTGAGGATGGGTTTGCCGGGCCCAGCTCGAGGGCTCTGGATACACCTCGGGGATACAGAAGCGGCGAGCTTGGGGAGAAGGGGTTCTTCAGGACTTACGGCGCCCGGCTGGAGCTGATCCCCAGGCCCGAGCTCTCCGAGAAGGTCCGCTCGCTCAAACCCCCGCTCGTGGGGGAGGTTGAGATGGGAGGATCCACGTTCAGCTTCGTTATCTCCGCCCGGAAGGGAGGCTTCTATGATACCGTTTCGCTTTACGCCGGGCGCGAGTTCGATCGCCCCCTGGCGGAGGCGGGGAGGGGCGAGTGGAGCGGATGGGTAATCCGGGGTTTCCCCCGAGATGGGGGGGAAGTGAAAGCCGCCTTCAGGTTCAAGGTCATAAACCTGTCGCCCGATGGGAGGGATTTCCTGATCTACCGAACGGAGATCTATCCTCAGGAGGGGTTCACACATCCGCCACACTGGGCTGAGCGGTTGGTCAGGGAATGCGGCCCATACCTGCGCCGTCCCTCCGAGCAGGGAGTGGTGTTCGCCGAATCGATGGATATCGAGACCTTCTATGAAGAATGGGCGGATCACGGGAGGTGGACGGCGAAAGCAGCTGAGCTGATCCTCTCGGAGGTCGACTGGTCCCTCTTCATCCTCAAATGGCACGGCCCGGACTATATGCAGCATATCTGCTGGCATATGATCGATCCGATCCACCCGCTTCATGAGCCTGAAAAGGCCGATTATGGCTGGGATTATTTTGCGCGGTATTACGGGATAGTAGACGATCTCGTAAGGAGGATTTGGGATCTCGTGGGGGAGGATGGGGTCATCGCGCTCGTCTCCGACCACGGACATATCGCCAACCTGTTCGCCCCCGGACATAGATGGTTGGAAGAAGCGGGGCTGCTCGTGCGAAGATCCGATGGGACCGTTGATTGGTCTAAAACGAAGGCTTATCCCACATATTACGGAGTGTGGGTCAATCTCAGGGGTCGGGATCCGAACGGGATAGTCGAGCCGGGCGAGGAGTATGAAAGGGTGAGGGATGAGATCATACGAGCTGCCCTAGAGGTGCGCGAGCGAAACACAGGCGAGCCGGCTTATTTGCTGGCGGCGAGGCGTGAGGATCTCGAGTTCATGGGACTTGGAGGGGAGAGATGTCCCGACGTGGTCCTGGCGTGCAGGCCTATCCCGCTCCGTCGAAAGCTCTCCAAGGAGGAGTACGAGCGGATGGTGGGTGGCAGCATGTGGCATATCTCGACCGGCACCCACGGCGAATATCTCCCCTCGACGAAGCTCTCCATAGGAACGATCCAGGCGCTCTTCGCCGCGGCGGGGCCCGGGCTGAAAAAGGGATACCGCCGCCCCAAACCGATAAGCCTGGCCCAGGTCGCGCCCACTCTCTGCAAGCTGGCGAACCTCCCTCCGCCCCGGGACTCCGAGTTCGGCCCGGTGAGGGATTTCCTGGCCAATTGAACGTATCCCGAACGGCGAAAGGGGGTGATGAGTTGAGAAAAGTTTTCATCCCCCTCATCGGCGTCCTCTGCCTGACGGCTTTGATTGCCGGGGAGCGGGTCGATGAGGAGATAGCGAAGCTGAAGAGGGGCTTGGCCAGCGGCAGATGTGGCACCTGCCACCCGCTCCTCGTCAGGGAGCAGTCGAAGTCGGCACATGCACGCGTCGGCAAGGACGAGGGGTTCATCAAGCGGTATGACGGAAGAGGATACGACGTCTTGAGGTTCGCCGAGCCGATATTGATCACCGGGCTGGGGAAGCTTCCGACCAAACGCCCGGAAAACAGGGAGCTGGGGGTGAGCTGTCTCACCTGTCACCTCGGCCCCGATGGGAAGATGCACGGCCCCAAAACCGACAAGATATCCCCGTTCCACGGGATCACGCCGGACGAGGAGATCTTCTCCAAAACCGACCGGCTCTGTCTGACCTGCCACGGCAACGAGAAGCTCCCGAAGATGAACGCGCTCGCCTCGGCGAAGGGGAAACGGACGAAAAGATGCATCGACTGCCACATGCCGATCGTCAAACGCCCTCCCAGCGTCCTGACCCCGAGGAGGGAGTGTAGATCACACG
>QNBQ01000454.1 GCA_003645735.1 Candidatus Poribacteria bacterium | reverse complement strand
CCTCCCCACATCGTCGAGAAGCTCAGGGAGGTGGTGCTCGACCCCAAAACCCACAGATACTCCGCTTCAAGGGGGATCTTCAACCTGCGCAAGGAGATAGCCAGGTTTTACGAGAGGAGGTTCGGGGTATCGATCGACCCCGAGACCGAGGCGATAGCGGTCATAGGGACCAAAGAGGGGATATGCCACCTGATGCTCGCCATACTGGACGAGGGCGATGTGGTTCTGGTGACCGACCCGACCTATCCGGCGCACCTCTACAGCGTGATCATAGCGGGCGGGACGCTGCTGAGGATACCGCTGAGAGAAGAGAACAAGTTTGTGCCCGATCTGGCCGAGATTTCGAAGGAGATCGTCCCGAAGCCCAAGGTCCTGATCCTCAGCTTCCCTCACAACCCCACGGGCGCAGTCGTCGACCTGGCCTTCTTCGAGGAGGTGATCGATTTCGCAAAGCGGAACGAGATCATCGTCGTGCACGACCTGGCCTACGCCGATATCGTCTTCGACGGATATGTGGCCCCCAGCATCCTACAGGTGAAGGGCGCCAAAGATGTGGCGGTCGAGTTCTTCTCTCTCTCCAAGTCATACAACATGGCCGGCTGGAGGTGCGGCTTCGCAGTTGGGAACAGATACGTCATAGAGGCGCTGGCCAAGCTGAAGAGCTACTACGACTACGGGATCTTCACCCCGATACAGGTGGCGGCCATAGTGGCGCTGCGGTCCGATCCGGACGTGGTCAGGCAGAACGCGCTGGTCTATCAGAGGAGGAGGGACGTGCTGGTGGAGGGGCTCAACAGGATAGGGTGGAGGGTGGAGAAGCCCAAGGCGACGATGTTCGTCTGGGCGCCTATACCCGAGCCATATAGAGAGATGGGGTCGATGGAGTTCGCGAAGATGCTGCTCGAGGAGGCGAATGTGTGTGTCTCGCCGGGGATAGGGTTCGGCTCCTACGGCGAGGGGTATGTCAGGATGGCGCTGGTGGAGAACGAGCAGAGGCTGCGCCAGGCCGTCAGACAGATCAGAAGGGCGCTGAAGCTGAAGTGATGGCCCTTACCAATCCACCTCCACGCCCAGCTTTTTCAATCTCTCAGCTATCTCGCCCTTGATCCTCTCAAGTCCTTCTTTTGTTTCGGCCTCGGCCCTCAGGATCAGGGCCGGCTCGGTGTTGGAAGCCCTCACGAGCCCCCATCCCTCTTTGAACAACACCCTCGCCCCGTCTATGTCGATCACCTCGTGCTCGCGTTTGAACCCCTCCGTCAGCTTCCGGACGACCTCGAACTTCACCTCGTCGGGGCAGCGAACCCTCACCTCGGGGGTGGAGGGGTATTTGGGGACATCGGCCAGCAGCTCGGAGAGCTTCCTCTCCGTGTTGGAGAGGATCCTCAGGAGCCTGCAGGCGGCGTAGACGGCGTCGTCGAAGCCGAAGTATTCGTCGGCGAAGAAGAAGTGGCCGCTCATCTCGCCGGCCAGGATCGCCCCCTTGGCCCTCATCTCCTCCTTGATGAATGAGTGGCCGGTCCGGCACATAACGGGCACGCCGCCCGCTTTCTTTATCTCCTCCATCGTCGCCTTCGAGCACTTGACCTCGACCACCACCTTGGCGCCCGGATGCTTCCTCAGCACCTCCCTGGCGAACAGGATGAGCAGGTAATCGCCCCAGATGACCTGACCGTTTTCGTCCACCACGCCGAGCCTGTCGCCGTCCCCGTCAAGCCCCAGCCCCACATCGGCGCCCGTTTCCCTCACCTTCGAGATCAGATCTTTCAGGTTTTCCAGCTTGACCGGGTCGGGGTGGTGGTTCGGGAAGGTCGGGTCGGAATCGCAGTAAAGCTCGATCACCTCGCATCCCAACCGCCTGAGTATCTTCGGCGCTATCGGGCCGGCGGTTCCGTTTCCGGCGTCGACCACGACCCTCAGCTTTCTGGGCCCCAGTTTGATGTGCGAGGCGATGTAATCGGCGTAATCGGAGTTGGCATCCCTCTCAGAGAAAGACCCCTCGCCGGATTTGAACTTTTCGCTTTCGATGATCTCCCTCATCAGCCCTATGTCGTCGCCGAACAGGGTGCCGTGCCCCCAGCAGAGCTTGAAGCCGTTGTATTGAGGGGGGTTATGGCTGGCCGTCACCATCACACCGCCCTCTATCCCGTAATGGACGCGGGAGAAGTAGAGGATCGGGGTGATCGTCTCCCCTATGCCGACCACGTCGCACCCCGTCGAGAGCAGGCCGTCCACAACGGCCCGGTATGCCTCGGGCGAGCTGAGCCTGTTGTCGTGCCCGACGACCGCCTTTGAGACGCCCCTCTCCCTGAGGAAGCTGCCGTATGCCCGACCTATGGCCCGGGCGATCTCAGCGTCCAGATCCTCCCCCCACACGCCCCTGATGTCATACTGCCTGAAGATGTGCTTCGGAACCTTCACGACCGCACCTCCCGCTATCTTTCAGATGATAGGCGATGCCGTGACCAGTATTATAAGCTTTCCCCTCCGAGGACGCAACTTCCGAACGGAAATTGAAGGGGAAGCTTCTTGATCGTTGCCTGGGGAACCTTTTATAATTTGACTGTCGCGTGGTAATCCCATGATCTAGGGAGGGAGGGCGATGTTCAAGGCGTTAACGTTTGTATCCGCCGCCGCGCTGCTTCTCACAGCCGGCGGTCTTGAGGCCAAGACGCTGTTTGAGGACGATTTCAAAGCCGGGCTTGACAACTGGGAGCTTATCCCCGGAGGCGGTGAGATAAAGATCGTCAAAAGCGATCCGCCCAAATACGGCCCGGAGGTGATGGAGGCCTCCGTTCCGGGCGGGACGAACTGCCTCGCCTTCGTCAAGGATCTGGAGTTCACCGACGGATACATCGAGGTGCTGT
>QNBQ01000453.1 GCA_003645735.1 Candidatus Poribacteria bacterium | reverse complement strand
TATCTGGCGATCAACCCCCTGGGGTTGAACTCCTTGCCGGCGAGCTTCCAGCTCCGGGCGGCCAGCTTTCTGAGCTCGGATTCGAACTCCGATCTCGAAAGCCTCTCCTCGCTCTCCCTGCCTCCCCTCACGGTCACCTTTATGAACTGCGCGTCCGGGGCGTATCTGAGCAGGTGAGAGGCTAGGTCGCCCCTCGACCATTCGAGATACCACCCTTCGACGAACGAGCTGGCCTCTTTGACCTCCTCCTCGGATGGGGCGGGGGGATACGACTCCAGCTCCTCGGCCCTCTTTCTGGCGGCATACTCCCTGGCCCGGGCTATGGCCAGCTGGCGGGCCTTCTCCCTTTCGAGCTTGCTTATCCTGCGGGAGTAGGCGGCCGCCTGCTCCCTGACCCTCTTCCTGAGCCGATCCGCCTCACGTTTGGCCGCCTCCAATTCCGATTTGGCCTGGGCGACCTGCTCCCTCAGCCTGTTGATGATCCTCTCGGACTCGGCCTTCGCCTCGGAATACCTCCTCTGAACCTCCTCCAGCTGCGCGGTGAGCTGGTCGATCCGGTCTTGAAGCTCGGCGACCCGCTCATAGGCCCTTTCGCTTTCCCTCTCGACCTCCTTCAACCTCTCCAGCTCGCTCAGCGCGGTGTCCCTTTCCCTCTCAAGCCGGCTTATCCTCTCCGAGAGCTGCTCTATCCTGTCCTGGGCCGATTTGATCTCGCTGCGGGCCTCCTCTAGTTGAGCGCGGAGCTCTTTGATCTCCCTTTCCTTCTCCTTCAAAGCCGCTTCGCTTTCCTCGGCCTTCTTCGCCCTCCAGGCCTCCACCTCCGCCGCCTTCGCCTCGGCCATCGCCTCATACGCCAGGCTCATCGCCTCGACGCCCTCTTTACGGGCGAACGCCTCCCTCGCGCGCCGCAACAGATCCTCGGCGCGCGAAAGCCGGGGGTAAGCGTAGCGCTCGGCATCAGCGGCCTTCGCTCTCTCTATCGCCTTTTCGGCGTCCCGTATGGACGCCTGAACGTCTTCGGGCCTTATTTGACCGAGCTTGGCGCCGCATGAGGCGATGGAGAGGACGAGCCCCGCGATCAAGGCGAGGGCGAGCATCCTGAGCATCTCCGATCCCTCCTGAACTCCCCTGTGGAAGGGACCCAGGCGGAGGTGCCCACTACTATCTTACCACAACTGAGCGGGGAAGTAAAGCCAGCTTGACGGGGAAGGGGGGATGGGGTAAAATTTGAGCGGATGTTGAGGTGATGACCATGAGACCTCAGTTCGATAGGATTACCGTGGATTCCAAGATCTGCATGGGACAACCCACGATAAGGGGAATGAGGATAACTGTGTCTTTCCTGCTCAAATTGATCGCCTCAGGGATGACAAAAGAGGAAATATTGAAAGCATATCCTGAGCTCGAGGAGGAGGATATACGTCAAGCGATTCAATTCGCAGCTTGGCTGACTGAGAAGTGGCGTGAGGATCGAGCAGTTCAATGAAGCTAAAGCTCTTAGCGGATCTTCATATATCACCTTACACAGTGGGGTTGCTCCGGAAAGCAGGGTATGAAATCGTCCGGATTACCGAGCTCCTACCGCCCACAGCCTCCGATGAGGAGATTATAGACTTAGCCCTTCGGGAGGAAGCAGTTATTATCACTCAAGATCTGGATTTTTCTTCCTTGATCGCCCGGAGGAGGCTCCAATTTCCAAGTGTGATCTCGCTTCGTCTTACAAACCCCAGACCTGAAGTTGTAGCGGAAATTTTATGCCGCCTGCTGCCTCGAATAGAGAAAGATCTAATTGGAGGCGCAATTGTTTCCGTTGATGAAAAGGGCTTTCGAATCAGGAAATTGCCGGTTGACGGAGGGCGGGGATGATATCGATCATGCTCATACGACATGGGGAGACGGAGTGGAACGTCAAGGAGATCTTCAGGGGACGAGTTGACATCGATCTGAGCCAAAGGGGCGTCGAACAAGCCAGGCGGCTGGGCGAATATCTGGCCGATGAGAGGATATTGGCGATCTACTCCAGCCCCTTGAAACGGGCTGTGAGGACCGCCGAGGCGATAGCCGAACATCACAACTTGAACATACGGATCGCCCCCGAGCTGATGGATCTCGACTTCGGGGAGTGGCAGGGGCTGTCGCACGAGGAGGTGAAGAGGAGATACAGGGAGCTTTACGAGAAATGGCTCAAAAGCCCCCATCTGGTCAGGATGCCGGGCGGGGAGAGCCTGGAGGACGTGAGGGAAAGGGCGCTGAGGCTGATCGATAAGGTGACGGTTGAGTTCGGAAAGGCTGAGGGGGCTGTCGCGTTGGTGTCACACAGGGTGGTGAACAAAGTTCTGATATGCGCGCTTCTGGGCCTGGACAACTCCCGCTTCTGGAACGTAAAGATCGATACCTGTGGGATCACGACCTTCGCTTATGAAGACGGCCGATTCGTGCTCGTCAAACACAACGACACCTCGTTCCTCAGAGGCCTGGAGGGCGGGACAACGGCCGACTTCTGATCCCCCCTCCGATTGAACTCGCCCCCGCCGATCCCCCTCAGGCGAAGAGGCCGGCGCGTTGACAAGCTCAGAGGCTTTGTGATATATTTTTCAGGCCCCATCGCTCTCCAAAGGATCCATCTCATGCGGCGGCCCGTTAGCGTGCCGCATTTTTTAATGACCATGCTGGGCGAACTGGTCTCCTTCAAGAGGATCCTCAACGGGATGGAGGTGGAGACGACGAACGGGCGGCTCATCTTGACCTTCCTCCGGCCGAAGATCGTCAGGGTGAAGGCCCTGAGGAAGGGCGGATCGGAGCCGCCGCCGAACCCGACCGTGCCCGAAAGATCGTGGCCGCCGATACAGCTGGAGATATCCAGGT
>QNBQ01000452.1 GCA_003645735.1 Candidatus Poribacteria bacterium | reverse complement strand
TTCAAGCAGATCATCCGTATGAAAGAGGCCTGCGGGATACAGGCCCTTCAGGTGAACCCCTCCGACCTCCTCGAAAGGGCGAAAGCTTACGCGACCAGGTTTAAAAACGGAAGCTACGGGTGGAGCTCGAACATATGGCACCGTTCGGCCAACAATACCGTCGTTATAGAGAGGGAGGAGGACTTGAAGCCGGAGCATAAGTTCCTGATGCTCCGCGTCTTGGAACACATACTGGCCAGGCCGATGATAGCGGTCGACGCGATCATCGGCCCGCCGGGCAGCGTGGCGGAGATGAGGTGCAGGCTCTATTGCGACCCCCAGTTCCCCGACATCGCCTACAGATGGCAGCAGCTCAACTTCCCCGCATACCCGAACCAGGAGCCGGAGGTGGAGCTCTTCCACATCCCCCACTACCTCAACAACCCCAACATACCGGGAACCGACAGGATGCTGATGGTCATGCGGTTCCCGAACCACAACTACACGATCATCACCGTCAGCTCCTACCAGGGTGAAACGAAGAAGGGGTTCCTGGCCCACTGGATACTCCACGTCTACAAGAAGGGGGGGACGGGCGAGCACGCCTCGCTTAAGGAGTTCACGGTCAAGAGGGTCGATGGGAAGCTGAAGCGGATAGTGATGTGCGTCTGGGGTCTGACGGGCAGCGGCAAATCGACTCACGGGCTTTACGTGGTGGACGAGAGGATAGCCAGGAGGTTTATCGATCTCTTCGGCGTCAACCCGCTGGAGTTTATATCGGACCAGGTCATCAAAAACGACGACATAGTGGCCGTCTTCAGGGATAGGGTCTACTGTTCCGAGAAAGGCTCCTGGACGAAGACGGAGGACGTGGACGAAAACCAGGTCGTCATATACAAGGCGGCCACCTCGCCGAAAGCCCTGCACGAGAACACCGAGTGGGACGATGAGGGGAACGTCAGCTTCGCCGGCGAGGTGCTTCAGTATTGCGGCAGGCCGAACCAGAACGCCAGATCGGTCCTGATGCTGGAGGACACGGGGTATTACGACGGGGTGCCTTATTCGAGCGAGCCGCTCAACATGGCCGTCTTCATCAGCCCCGGCTACATAACCGATTACGCCTGGCTGAAGATAAACGACCCCGCCTTCGCCGCCAAGGTCCTGGCCGACGGCAGGACGGTCGGACACCCGGCCCAGTCGATCGAAGGGGTGGGCGAGGAGAAGTTCTCAAGCAGATACTGCCTGCCCTTCACCATGGGCGTGAGCAACGCGGCGCACGTCAACAGGTTCTACGAGTTCATGAAGGAGAGGGAGGGAACCGATAACCCCATCGAGGTCTACCAGCTGAACACGACCGGCAGGGTTGGGACGGAATACAGATGGGTCGAGATAGAGCTCGACGGCAAGAGGATAGAGGTTCCGAGGGCGATATTCAGGATGCAGAAGGGGAAGATGCGCCCCGTTGGCGGAACGGGCCCCACGATCGAGGAGACGGAGCTGTTCCTGTTCCAGGCGGCCAGAGGCGCTGTGAAATACGAGCCGCACCCGATATGGGGCGAAAAAGTCCTCGTGCCCGTTGAGGTGCCCGGCATACCCAAGGAGAGGCTCAAGGAGCTGAACCCCTTCACCTACAGGTCGAGGGAGGAGATGGAGAAGGCCCTCCGCGCCCAGATAGAGCTGAGCAAATATTACCTCTCCAAACAGTGCCCCGGCCTGCTGCCCGAGATAGAGAAGGCAATGGACTTCTGAGGGGATGGGAGGGCTTATACTCCTCCTTCTGATCTGGTCACACACCGTCCAGATATCGGATCTGTTCCTCCGCCCCGGCGAGGAAGGGATTGTCAGGATCGAGGCCGAGCTGGGAGGGATCGTATCGGGCCAGATGGCGATCCAGTTCGACCCCTCCCTCCTCGAACACGCGGAGCTGATGCCCTCTCACCCATTCGGAACGGATGAGATCCCTCTGCTCTGGTCAGTAAGCGAGGGCGAGCTTAAGCTCGCCTTCGCATCGGCCCGCCCCTTAGAGGGAAGGCTTGAAATCGCCCAGGTGAAGCTGAAGCTCTCCGAGGCCGCCCGGGCGGGGCGGAGCTGCCGGCTGACCGTGACCGACCCTCTGCTGGACGAGTCGATAACCCCGGAAACATACCCCGGGCTTGTGGGAGCGTTGCTGAGGAAACGGATCACCCTTTCGAAGGGGATCAACCTCATCTCCCTTCCGCTCCGCCCCATCCCGCCCATGACGGCGGGCGAGCTGGCGGATCTGCTGGGAGACGACCTCATCATCCTCGTCGGCCCCCACCCCACAACGGGCAGGCCGACCGCCTACACTGGTCGCATGGCCGATGAGGAGCTATCCCCGGAGAGGGGATATCTCCTCCTGATGAGGGCCGAACGGGAGCTCCTGATCGAGGGCGCCCCGCCGGAGGGGTTCGAGGTGAACCTCAAACGCGGCCCCAATCTGATAGCGCCGCCTCCCTCCTTGATCGGGAGGAGGGTCAGGGAGCTGTGGGAGATATTAGGCGAGGAGGTGATCGCCCTGATCTGGCGGTCGCCCTCAACCGGGAGGTTCGTCTCCTTCACGCCCGGCTCCCCCTCCGGCGAAGAGGTCATATCCGAGGGGATGGGGTTCATCGCCCTGGCGAGATCCGAGGTGAGGAGATCGCTTGAGCCGGGGGATCAAGGGCCCGTGCGCGGAGCCTCTCAGGCCGACGCCGAAGGGAAGGCGGACGAGGAAGGCCTCATCAACTCCGAGGGGGCGTCCACCCCCAGAAGCCTGACGGTCTCCTCCCTCCCGTCGATCTCGACGACGACCGTATCGCCGTCCACAACGGCGATCATCCTCCCCTCCAGCCGGGTCGCCCCCTCGGAGTTGATGAGGCCTTCCTCGTCCGCCT
>QNBQ01000451.1 GCA_003645735.1 Candidatus Poribacteria bacterium | reverse complement strand
TGGAATATCGACGCGGCCAGCGCCGCGTCGGCCTTCCCCTCGGTGAGGACCCTGTAGATGTGCTCGGGCGACCCGGCCCCTCCCGAGGCTATCACCGGTATCGAGACCGCTTCGGAGACGGCCTTCGTGAGCTTTATGTCGTATCCGGCCTTGGTTCCATCGAAGTCGATGCTCGTCAGCAGTATCTCGCCGGCGCCCAGCTCCTCGACCTTCCGCGCCCACTCGATCGCGTCCAGGCCGGTCGGACGCCTGCCGCCGTGTGTGTAGACCTCCCACCATCCCTCCTCCCTCAGCTTGGCGTCTATTGCGACGACGATGCACTGGCTGCCGAAGGTCTCGGCCCCCTGGCGGACGAGATCGGGGTTCTGAACGGCGGCGGTGTTTATCGAGACCTTATCCGCACCCGCCTTCAACAGATCCCTTATGTGCTTGATCGTCCTTATCCCTCCCCCGACCGTCAGCGGCATGAAGACCTGCTCCGCCGTCCGCCTCACCACGTCTATCATGATCTCCCTTCCCTCGTGCGAGGCGGTTATGTCGAGGAAGACCAGCTCGTCCGCCCCCTGCTCGTCATACAGGGCGGCGATCTCCACCGGATCGCCCGCATCCCTCAGCCCGACGAACCTAACCCCCTTGACGACCCTCCCCGCGTCGACGTCCAGACAGGGGATTATCCTCTTAGCGACCATCCGGCTCACCTCGAAGGGAAAAACCGATCGGAGGTCGATCTTAGTATACCCGATCGATGCTGATCGGTCAACTCAGCAGCCGGCGTCGCCTAAGTCACCGCCCCCTCGGGACGAGCTTGACCACGAACGCGTCGCCTCCCCCGCCGTATCTCGTCTGAAGGGCGCCGTCGGTCACGGGGAAGTCCTCCGAGAACGTGTATCCGACGAGGTAGATCTCCCCGCCCAGACCGAAGGCGATAGACCGGATCATGTCCCTCCCGCTTCCTCCCAGGTAGGAGCAGAAAAGCAGCCGTGATCCATCGGGGCTGAGCTCGGCGATCCACCCGTCGCTCTCCCCTCCGCCGAAACGGGGCTGAAAGGCGTCGGGCGTTACGGGAAGATCGGGCGAGCTGGTGGTTCCGACTATGAAGATCGTCCCGCTCGGGCTCACCGTAGGCATCAGACAGACCTCCGTCCCCGATCCGCCCAGAAGCGTCGAGAAGAGGAAGCGGCTTCCGTCGGCTGACAGCTTCGTCAGGAAAGCGTCGTTTTTGCCCCGTAGCTCCCTCTGATAGGCCCCCGGGGTGACGGGGAAATCGGGGGAGGCGGTCACGCCCGGTATGAGGAGGGAGCCGTCGGGCAGGAGGGCCGGCCTGTGTTCGGGGAATTCGTTCCCACTTCCCCCTAGATAGGTCGCGTATAAGACCTGCCCGCCGTCGGGCGACAGCTTCACGGCGTAGGCGTCGTGCTTCCCCCCGTGTCGCGGCTGGGCGCAACCGGGGGTGATCGGCAGGTCGGGCGATGTGGTGTGGCCGACGAAATAGACGTTCCCCTCCCGGTCGAGGCGGCCGCCGAGCATGTAGTCCTCGGAGCTCCCGCCGAAGAGGGTGCACCAGATCAGCTCCGATCCGTCCGCCTTCAGCTTCGCCACGAAGGCGTCGCGCGGCCCGTTGAGCCTCCTCTGATACGCCCCGTCCGTTGTGGGGAAATCGGGTGAGGCGGTCGTCCCGAAGATGTAGACGTTGTCCTCCTCGTCCAACGCCAGCCCTCCGCGCGGCGACTCATCGCCCGAGCCGCCGAGGTAGGTGCACCACAGAAGCTCCTTGAGATCCCCCGAGAGCTTCGCCACGAAGATCGTCCCCGGCCCGCCTCCGTGTCTCGCCTGAAAGGCCCCTTCGGTGACGGGCAGATCGGGCGAGTGGGTCATGCTGGTGATCACCACGTTGCCGTCCCGATCCAGCTCCATCCCGTAGACGTTCCGCTCCTGCTTGGAGCCGCCGAAATAGGTAGCGGCGATCAGCTCGCTGCCGTCGGGGCTGATCCTCGCGAGATAACAATCCCCGCCGTAAACGCCGGGGTGGCCCAGGTTCGGATCGTCGCCGGCATAACAGGGTTGGAAGGCGCCCTCGACCATGGGCATGTCGGGCGAGCAGCTCTGAGCGCCGATCAGAACCGATCCGTCGGGGTAAGGTATCACCTCCCGCGCCTCATCCCATCCCGAACCTCCTAAATAGGTCGCATAGGCGATCTCAAAACGGGACTTTACGCCCTCGGAGGAGATCGTCAGCATCAAAGCTATCTCCACGGCCACAAGCCCGAGCATTTTCCTCCCTCCTCCTGTTCATCGAAACGGGATTTTACCGTCCGGCCGGTCCGCCGTCAACCGTCTCTAGGCCGATCGGACGCCTGCCCCGAGCGTGTAAACCTTCCACCTTCTTCTCAGCTTGACGTCTATCGCGGCCACCTTAACATCGAGGGCGTTGATCTTGAGAGGGGAAAATGCTAGAATGTGGGAGCGACGATGGATTTCGGGGGGAGCGCTATGAAATTCACCCGCATAACGGTGGATCCGAAGCAGATGGGCGGCGTCCCATGCATCAGAGGGTTACGAATCCCGGTGGCCACGATCGTAGCTATGGTGGCCGATGGGATGAGCGAGGAGGAGATCTTAAAAGCCTACCCCGATCTGGAGCCGGAGGATATAAGGGAGGCGCTCCTTTACGCAGCTGAGACCGTCAGGGAACGGCAGCTGCCGCTTGTAACGGTGGATTATGAGGTTCCTCGTCGATAACGCCCTTTCACCTTCGGAACGCTATGGAGGGGAGAGGCTTCGAAGATGAAAAATTCATGAGGAGGGCGTTGGAGCTGGCGGAGAAGGGGAGGGGGAGGACCAGTCCCAACCCGATGGTCGGGGCGGTGATCGTCAGGGACGGGGAG
>QNBQ01000450.1 GCA_003645735.1 Candidatus Poribacteria bacterium | reverse complement strand
TCGTAGGCAAGCAGATCCCGCCAGTATTCCCTTGAGGCGCCGAGGACGATTTCCCCTTCTTTGATCTCCAGCTTCCTTATCCTCTCGGCCATCTCCTTCAGCTCCTCCAGCTTCTCCGCCTCGTAGCTGTCTATCTCACCGTCGAGCGAGAGCAGATATCTGGTCTGCTCCAGCATGAGCTCGGGCAGGCTTCTAGCGTTCGGGGCCAGCATGATTATCCCGGCTATGCCCTTTCCTTTGGCGGCTATCCGCGGGGCGAGCATCGCGCCCAGGCTGTGGCCGAGGACGAAGATCGCCTTCGGGTCGATCTTCCCCTCCTTCCTGAGCAGCTCGACCGCCGCCAGGGCGTCCTTTATCACCTCCTCCTCGACGGTGAGCTTCGGCGCCATGCGGGCCATCTCGCGCGGATAGGCCTTGGTCCTCTTCTCGTATCTGAGGACGGCTATCCCTTTTGTGGCCAGCCCCCAGGCCAGATCCTTGAACGGCTTGTTCGCCCCCACGGTCTCGTCCCTGTCGTGCGGCCCCGACCCGTGCACCAGGACGACCGCCGGGAAAGGCCCCTCGCCCCTTGGGAGGGTGAGCGTGGCGGGCCGCCCCGGCTGGCCCACCGATCGCTCCTCCTCGACGAAGAGGTCGGGGTCGGCGTAATCGGGAGGGGTGTATTTCCCCGGCTCGGAGGCGGGCAGGAAGAAGAGGCCCGCTACCTTTCCCTCCTCATCGAGGACGACCTTGATATCGACCAGATCCCCTTTTTTGAACCTCGACCTCAGGTAGACGCACGTGTAGCCCGCCTCCTTCCGAACCCTCCCGCTTTCGATCCCCTTCATCTCCCCCAGCTGGGCGACCAGCCCCGTCCATATCGCCCGGAGGGTCAGCCCCTGCTTTTCCAGCCCCTCGACCATGACCTTCGAGAGCATCCGGTTGGCCTCGTCGAACTTCCCATCCCTCAGCAGCCCCACGAACCCCTCGGCGAGCTTGATCGGATCGGAGGTCTGTTGGGATGAGAGTGCGGAGGCCGACCATAGGATGGCGATGAGAAGCGTCATCAGCCGCATACGCTCAACCCCCTCGTTTGGCGGCGATCCCCTCCATGAGACAGGAGTAGACCCCCTTTGAGGCCCTGTTCAGATCGAACGCATCCCCCTCCAGCAGCCATCTCGTTATCATCCCCTCAAACGAGGAGTAGATGATCGTCGCCACAGCGGTCGGGTCCAGATCCTCCCTGAACTCCCCTCTCTCCATCCCGCGCCGCAGTATGCCCTCGATGAAGCGGATGTATTCCTCTATCATATCGATCGCGTCGCTTTTGAGGAGCTTGGAGCTCTGCCTCAGCTCTATGAGCATCAGCTCGCTCAGCTCCCTGTATTCCTGGGCCAGCTCCATCTGCAGCTCGATCAGCTTCCTGAGCTTTTCTTTTGGAGAGTCGATCTTCTCGACCTCGGCCTTGACGTGTTCCAGTAGATCCCCCATCAGCTCCTTGAAGATCGAGATGAGCAGGTCCTCCTTGTTTTTGAAGTAGAGGTAGATCGTCCCGTGCGCGACGCCGGCCAGTTTTGCTATCTCGGAGACCTTCGCGTTGTAATACCCATCCCTTGCGAACACTTTAAGCGCGGCGTCCAATATCCTGCGCCTTTTTCCCTCGTCCTTTCTCACGGCGATCCTCCCGAAAAAGCTGACTGCTGACTCATCGGTCAACATGATATCAGAAGGGGTTTTGGGTGTCAAGATTGATCCGCGTGTCAGAGCTGTGATATAATATCCCTGAAGCGCGGGTCTGCGCTTCCTCTCCCGGGCGGTCCGCAGGGGGATCATCCCCTGAAGGGAGGAGAAGGCGGAGATGGTCGACCTTCAGAAGCTTCTGAAGGAGAAGGAGAAACTGGAGAGGCAGCTCGCGGCGGCCATCGCCGAGAACAAAAAAGCTCTCAGGATAAACAAGGAGCTGAGGGAGGAGAACATAAGGCTCAAGGTGCTCCTCTACAAGATGAAGAGGAGGAGGAAGCTCAAAGGCAAATGATGTCGGGGATCTCCGACCTTGAGAGGCTCATCCTCCGCACGCTTCTGGAAAACGGGGCATCCACCCTCCTCGACATAGCCGTCAGGAGCCTGGTTCAGCCGGATAGGGTTGTGGATGCCGTCTCCTCGCTGCTCGATAAGGGGCTGATAAGGGCTGTGGAGAGGCCCAGGGGGATAGAAAGGCGGGTTTACCTGTTGACCCGCCCAGGGGTCGAAGCCGTCGGGTGATTCGGGATGGCCGGTTATGTCGCCTTAGTTGAGACGCTTATCATCTCGATCCTCTTGACCTTGGCCGAGCTGGCCAGGTCGTTCCCCGGCAGATCGGGGGAGGTTCTGAGGCGGAGGTGGAGCTGGGCGGCGGTCGCGTTGAACTGCGCCGCCGCCCTCATCCTCGCCGCGCTGCTGATCCGGGCGGGGCTGAACCCCATCGCCTCCGGCTTGATCTCCCCCTTCGCCGCGTTCGTCCTGCTGCGAACGGACTTCACCCTCCTCAGAAGCTACACCTACATCCGGGCCGTTAAACCGCTCTCCCTCCCGCTGTCATCGCTGTGGGAGAGGGCGATGCGGCCCATCTACGACAGGATCCAGCTCTCCTCCATCTCATCCAGGGAGAAGCTGATCAGGGCGCTTCTATACAGATACCCCCTGACGGAAGAGCTTGCCGCCGAGGCGAGGAAGGCCGTGAACGAGATCCAGCTTTACACCCGCGGGCAGATAGACGAGATCAACTCCTTCCTCGATGAGATAGGGAGGAGCGAGACGATGACGGAGGCGGCCAAAAGGGTCGCCTACGCGAAGTTCATCCTGATCTATGCGGGCGAGGAATACGCCAGGAGGTTGGCTGAGAGGCCCAGGGTGAAGGCGGAGGCCTGATC
>QNBQ01000449.1 GCA_003645735.1 Candidatus Poribacteria bacterium | reverse complement strand
GACCTCCATCTCCCGCCGTTTTTGAGTTGGGACAGAACGAATTATAGCGGCGGAGCTTCGTAGATGTCAAGTGAAACCGCCCTTGACACCCCATCCCCTCGGCGGGTATCGTTAAATCACTGGAATTTAAGGATGTCAGGCCGGAGGTGTGGGATGGGCCGCTTGAGGCCGCCCGAAGGGATGGAACTGCCGGGGCCGGTGAGGTTATGGGTCGAGTCGGATCTGCTGCCCGACGGGAGCTTCGGCAGGGAGTATCTGGCGGTCGCCGGGGGGAGGTTGTTCGTCCTGTCGGAGAGGGAGGGGAAAGCGGAGAAGCGGCTTGAGCTGTCCCTTGAGGCGATCAGATCTATCGAATTCGAAAGGGTCTTCGGCGGAGGGGTTTTGAGGGCGGAGACCGAGGAGGGGTCGATCGAGCTGATCCGCTTCACCAACTTGAAGCTCCCGGCGTTCGCCGAGGCAGCCAAGATCCTGGAGGGCTGGGTCAAGGGCGAGGAGATCGAGCCGGAGCTGCCCGAGGAGCGGAGGTGTCCCAGGTGCGGCCTTCCGCTTGAGGAGGGGACGAAGGTCTGCCCCGCCTGTCTCCCCAAGAGCAGGACTCTCATAAGGCTCATCTCCTACCTCAGGCCGTATTGGAAGCAGGCCCTCTGCCTCTCCACGCTCACCTTCCTGACCACCGCCTTGGGCCTTCTGCCTCCCTATCTGAACAAGCCGCTCATGGACGTGGTATTGGCCCCCAAGGGCGTCCCGAGGCCGCTGGACGAGAGGCTCAAGCTGCTCGGGCTGCTGGTTCTGGTGCTTTTAGCGTCGAGGGCGTTGATGTCCGCCCTGGGCGCGGCGCAGGGATGGCTCTCGGCCTGGCTCGGCAACAGGATAACCCACGACATACGCTGCCAGCTCTACCAGCACCTCCAGTTCCTCTCGCTGGGCTTCTTCGACAAGCGGCAGATCGGGACGGTCATATCGAGGGTGAACCAGGACACGGGCAGGCTGCACGAGTTTCTGGTATGGGGGTCGCAGGATCTGGCGATCAACCTGCTTTTGATCGTCGGGATAGGCGTGATGCTCTTCGTCATGAACTGGAAGCTCGCCCTCCTGGTTCTGGTGCCCGCCCCGGCGGTGGCGGTCGTCTCCAGGCTCTTCTGGAGGAGGGTGAGGGTCTACATACGCCGCTTCTTCCACAGGTGGAGCAGGCTGAACGCCGTCTTAAGCGAGTCGCTGAGGGGAATCAAAGTGATCAAGGCGTTCGGACAGGAGGCGAGGGAGATAGACCGGTTCAAGGGCAGCAGCGGGGAGCTGGCCGTCACGAGCGTCAAGGCCGAGAGGGCTTGGGCCTTCATGTTTTCGGGCATGTCCTTCCTCATAACGCTGGGGACGATGCTCGTCTGGCTGGCCGGCGGCAGGAAGGTGCTGTTCGGGGAGATGAGCCTGGGGACGTTGATGGCCTTCCTGATGTATGTGGGGATGTTCTACAGGCCGGTTGAGGCGATGTCCTGGCTGATAAACTTCTGCTCCAGATCGCTGACCGCCGCCGAGCGGGTCTTCGAGATACTCGATACCCGCCCCGAAATACAGGAGGCCGAGGACGCGATCCCGATGCCCAGAATCGAAGGGGAGATCGAGTTCAGAAACGTCTCCTTCGGATACGACAAGCACAAGCCCGTCCTTAAAGACGTGTCGTTCAAGGTCAAGCCGGGGGAGATGGTGGGGCTTGTGGGCCACAGCGGCGCCGGCAAAACCACGACCGTCAACCTCATCTGCCGGTTCTACGACCCGGACGAGGGCGAGATATTGATCGACGGCGTCCCGCTCAGGAAAATCAGGATCGAGGATCTGAGGCGTCAGATAGGGATCGTCCCCCAAGACACCTTCCTCTTCACCGGGACGATCGCCGAGAACATCGCCTACGCCAAGCCCGGCGCCACGAGGGAGGAGATCATAAGGGCGGCCAAGATCGCCAACGCACACGAGTTCATCATCAAAAAGCCGGACGGTTACGAGACGGTCGTGGGCGAGGGAGGGGAGGGCCTGTCGGCGGGCGAAAGACAGAGGATAGCCATCGCCAGGGCGATCCTGGCCGACCCCAGGATACTGATCCTGGACGAGGCCACCTCCCAGGTGGGCGTCGAGACCGAGAGGAAGATCCAAGAGGCGATAGAGCGGCTGGTCAAGGGCAGGACGACCATCGCCATAGCCCACAGGCTCTCCACCCTGAGGAACGCCGACCGGCTGATAGTGCTCAAGGAGGGGAGGATAGCCGAGGTCGGGACGCACGACGAGCTGCTCAGGAGGAGAGGCGAGTTTCACAGGCTGGTGAAGGCCTACAGGGAGATATCCAAGATAAGGGCGGTGGAGAGGTGAAGGGGGATGGGATTTGACCCGGTCTTCCTGGATCCCAAGAGGGTTCGGTTCTTCAAGGAAAGGGGACGGCTCTGCGCCGAGATCGACGGGAGGGTTTACCGCGGCGTAACCCCGGCGCGCCTCTTCCCCCTAAGCGAGCCCGACGGGTGGATATCGGTGCTCGACGAGGAGGGCGAGGAGATAGGCATACTGAAGAGCCTGAAGGGGATGGACGACGGAAGCAGGAGGTTGCTCGTCGAGGAGCTGAGGAAGCGGTATATCATGCCGGTTGTAAAGCGGTTCCTCTCATGCAGGGAGAGGTTCGAGGTGGTCGAGTGGGAGGTCGAAACGGACAGGGGCGTTAAGAAGTTCCTGCTCAGGAACCCCGAGGAGAACGTGAAGCGGCCTTATCCCATAAGCCTCATCCTGGTGGACGTCGACGGCAACAGGTATTACGTGCCGGATATCCGGAAGCTCGACAGGAAGAGCCTGGAGCTTATCGAGCGATATCTCTGACCCGCCCTTGATTTCCCGACGCCGATCGCTCATAATAT
>QNBQ01000448.1 GCA_003645735.1 Candidatus Poribacteria bacterium | reverse complement strand
TAATGACCGCCTTCGACGCCGAGCTGTTCGGCCACTGGTGGTTCGAAGGGCCCGAGTGGCTCTACTACGTCCTGAAATGGATCAGCTTCGACCCCGAGATCAAAACGGCCACCTGTAGCGAATACATGGACGAAAACCCCGCCTACAACTGGGTCTACCTGCCCGAGTCATCCTGGGGGATGAACTACGACAACAGCACCTGGATGAACAAGGAGGTCGAGTGGGTTCTGGAGAGGATCTATCACGCCGAAAACGAGATGATCGAGTTGGCCAAGGCGTTCGCCGACAACCCCGACCCACACCTGGCCCGCATCCTCCGCCAGGCGATGAGGGAGCTTTTCATCCTCCAGGCCTCGGACTGGGAGTTCATGATAACCAACTGGAACACCAGAAACCTGGCCGAGAAGATGGTCGTCGAAAGGCATGAGGATTTCAAGAGGCTGGCGAAAATGGCCTGGGATTACGGAAGCGGCAGGTGGGTGGAGGAATCGGAGTGGGGGTTCCTGACGGAGTGCGAGCTGAGGGAGGAGCTGTTTATGGAGCCGGAGGTCTGGTGGTTTAAAGAGCTTGAATACCCCCCGCCGGAGCTGTGAGGTGTGCGCCATGTCGAGGCTTTTCATCGCGAACTGCCGGCTCTTCGACTCCCCTCAGAGGCCCGTATCGATCAGCGTCAGGGACGGCTTGATCGAGGGGATAGGCGATCTGCTCCCCCCTCCACATGTCGAGGTTCTGGAGGCCGGCGGGAGGATCGTCGCCCCCGGCTTCATAGACCTGCACGTCCAGGGCGCGGGCGGGGGAGATGTGCTGGACGGGACGGTCGAGGCGCTTCAGGCCATATCGAGGACATGCGCCAGGTTCGGGGTGACCGGTTTTCTGGCGACGACGGTCTT
Source organism: Candidatus Poribacteria bacterium (assembly GCA_003645735.1). Taxonomy (GTDB): domain Bacteria; phylum Poribacteria; class WGA-4E; order B28-G17; family B28-G17; genus B28-G17. Next base: position 2,001 of record QNBQ01000448.1, on the reverse strand, counting down.
CCGGCCCGGAGGGGATAACCGCCACCTGGAGGTCGCCGCCCGATGCGTCGGCGAGGATCTGGGAGGGGCGAGGCTCCTGGGGATACACATCGAAGGGCCATTCATCTCCCCCAAAAAGAGGGGGATGATCCTCCCGGACTGCATCTGCCCGCCCTCCGAACGGGTTCTGGACGAGATAACCTCCCTCACGGGCGGGTCGCTCAGGATGATGACCATCGCCCCTGAGCTTGAGGGGAGCCTGAGGATCGTTGAGAGGCTCGTCGAGGGCGGCGTCGTCGCCTCCCTGGGCCACACGAACGCGTCCTACGAGGAGGCCCTTGAGGGGATAAGGGCCGGCATCTCACACGTCACACATCTCTTCAACGCGATGACCCCGTTTCACCACCGGGAGCCGGGCGCCCTGCTGGCCGTCCTCGAATCCGAGGGGGTGACCGCCCAGATCATAACGGACGGGGTTCACATCCACCCCAGGGTGATCAAGTGGGCCTTCAAGCTGCTGGGCGAGGGGAGGTGCATACCCATAACGGACGGGATGCGGGCCATGGGCCTGCCCGAGGGCAGGTATATCTACAGCGGGGTCGAATACGAGGTGAGGGACGGCGTCGCCAGATACGTCGCCGACGGGACGCTGATCGGGACGGCGCTGGGGCTGAACGAGATGGTGAGGAGGCTGATGGATTTCACGGGCTGCGGCCTTGAGGCGGCGATCAAAACCGCGACCGAAAACCCCGCCCGGGTTCTGGGGCTGGAGGGGAAGCTCGGGAGGATAGGCGTGGGGGCGCATGCCGACCTGGTCATCCTGGAGGAGGATTTAAGCGTTTGGGCGACGGTCGTGGGAGGCAAAGTCGTCTTCCGCGCGGAGGGGGGATGATGCCCAACAGGCCGCCCGTTGCCCTGACGATAGCTGGATCCGATTCAGGCGGAGGGGCCGGGATACAGGCCGATCTCAAAACGTTCGCCTCACTGGGGGTCTTCGGTTGTTCCGTCATCACCTCGCTCACCGCCCAGAACACGGTCGGGGTTTCCGCGATACACGATCCGCCCCCCGAGTTCATCGCCCGGCAGTTAGATGCGATCTTCGAGGATATCCCGGTGGACGCGGCCAAAACCGGCATGCTCCACACGAAAGAAGCGATCGAAGCCGTCGCCGATAGGATCAAACGATACGGCATCGAAAGGCTCGTCGTCGACCCGGTGATGATCGCCACAAGCGGGGACAGGCTGCTGGAGGAGGGGGCCGTGAGAGCCCTCATCGAGAAGCTTCTGCCGCTTGCGTTGATCGTCACGCCAAACCTGCCTGAGGCGGAGGCGTTGAGCGGGATGAGGATCGAAACGCCCTCCGATGCGGAGAGGGCGGCGGAGAGGATCCGATCGCTCGGCCCCAGATATGTGCTCATAAAAGGAGGGCACATGGAGGGGGAGAGGGCGATCGACCTGTTGTTCGACGGGGAGGGTTTCCACCGGGTGGAGTCCGAGAGGGTCGAAAAGGGAAGGCTGCACGGGACGGGGTGCGTCCTCTCCGCCGCGATAACGGCCTATCTGGCGAAGGGGTTCTCCCCCCTTCAAAGCGTCCGGAAGGCCAAGGAGTATGTCCTTTCGGCCATCAAGCTATCCTTCCCCTTGGGAAAGGGGAGCCTCGTTTTGGGATGGGGATGCCTCAAAACAAAGGAGCTTGAAGGGAGGGGATGCGCTTGAGATCGGCTTTGATACCGATCGCCCTGCTTCTGTTGGCGGGCCACGCATCGGGGATCAGCTACATAACCTTCGACAAAGCGATCGGCTTCAAGGGGGCGGGAGGGGGAGGTTTCGGCGGGAAGATATCCCTCGCCTTCGACTCCGAGGGGAACATATACGTCAGCGACGAGGAGAACAGGCTGGTTCAGAAGCTGGACAGGGACGGCAACCCTCTGCTGACCATCCCCCCCGATCCCTCCTCGCCCGAAAACCCGTTCAACAAGCCGGGCGACATATGCGTGGATGGGGAGGGGAACATCTACGTGG
>QNBQ01000447.1 GCA_003645735.1 Candidatus Poribacteria bacterium | reverse complement strand
TTTCTGAAATGCCCAGCAGCACCTTCACCTCCTTTTTCGTCATCCTTCCGTGTTTTCTCAGGTAATCCAGCACCCTCCTCTCCTGCTCAGCGCTTATAACACCCCTCCCCCTCGCCATCCGCTCGAGGATCTCTATTATCCTGTCAAGCCTCTTTATCACTTCTTCCCACGCCTTCATGATAAGGGATTAGGAAGGAGCGGCATAAATGAGTTACGGCCCGCTTGCACACCCCGCCACCTTGAAGTTAAAATTTTCCGTAAACCGGAATACGGGAGAGAAAGCCATGGCCGCGGAGAGGTTTGAGCTGAGGCTGCCGTCCGAAACTCTCAGATTGCTTCGCCATGAGGCGAAGCGAAGGGGGATCTCAGTGGCCCAGCTCATAAGGGAGGCGATCGACCTCATGCTCAAAAAGGAGAGGGAGGAGAGGGTCAAGGCCGCTCAGGAGCTTTTCAAGGTCGGGGCGCCTGTGGGGGATTGGGAGGAGATGAAAAAGGAGATAGAGGAAGGGAAGCTTAAGGGGATATCCGGTGGGGCCGTTCTTCATTGACACCAACATCCCGATGTATGCCGGTGGGACGGATCACCCCCTCAGGGAGCCCTCGAGAAGGGTGATCATGGCGGTCGCCACGGGTCAAATAGAGGGGGTGACCGATGCGGAGGTCTTCCAGGAGATCCTCCACCGTTATCTGCACATAGGAGAGCAGGAGAAGGGGTTCAGAATATTCGATCTCTTCTACAGGATAATGTCTGGCAACATCCTCCCTGTTGAGGATGAGGACGTTCTGCTGGCAAGGGAGCTCGCGGAGCGATACACGGGTCTGAGCCCCCGTGATCTGATCCATTTGGCCGTTATGATGAGGCATCGCATAACGCTTATCATCTCCGCCGACAGGGGCTTTGATCTCGTGGAGGGGATAGAGCGTATAGATCCGACCGATTTCGAGCCTCCCTTTTCATCTTAAGATACACCTCCCTGAGCAACAGGAACCCTTCGGGCATCCTCCTCAGAACCTCATCGTCCATAAATGGGATAAGGGAAACTCGAATAAATACGTTGTCCATAGCCTGCATCGGCTGCAATCCATCCCGAGAAACCACGTTGACCCCCGCCTTCTTATCTGCTATACTGAAATACGAAAAATCGAAACTTCAGAGGTGAAAGCGATGGCCGCTTTGACGGTGAAGGTATCCCAGAGGGGAATCATAACGCTTCCGAAAAAGCTTCGAGATGCATACAGGATAAGGCCCGGCGAGATGCTGACGCTCATCGATCTGGGAGGGGTCTTTGTCCTAACACCGTGCCGTCTCCAGGTCGATCTGCTCGCCGATAAAATCGTGGCCCAGCTGCAAAAACGGGGGGAGAGCCTCGAAAGCATGCTCAAAGCTCTGAGGGAAGAGAGAGACCGCTATGAGAGGGAGGAGGGTTAGGGTCTTCCTCGACACAAGCGCCCTGTTTTCTGCGATCTGGTCGGAAAGAGGGGGCGGGAGGCAGATACTGAGGCTTGGAGAGGCTGGAGCGGTTCAGCTTGTGGTGAGCAGACGAGTCCTGCAGGAGCTTGAGGGGGCTTTCAGGAGGAAAGCGCCCGATCTGCTAGGTTTGCTCGCCCACCTGCTCGATCAAGCGGGGGTTGAGGTTGTGGGCGATCCGCCTGAAGAGGAGGTCGAAAAGTTCGAAAGGATCACAGGCCACAGGGGAGATGCGGTTATACTGGGAGGGGCTTTGAGGGGAGAGGTGGACTATTTCGTGACGCTCGATAGGGAGCATTTCCTGGACAACCCCGCCGTCTCGGAAGCGATTCCCTTCCCCATGGGAACTCCCGGCGATTTCCTCGAATGGATGAGGGGGGTTCTCTTAAGGATGCAAACGGTGCAAGAGGTGGACAACCTATAAATCGGGGCGCAGTGAAATACCTCTTATGAGCCTCATCTCCGATGAGTTGGTCTTCGAGGAGGAGTTCATCCCGGAAACGCTCGTAAAAAGAAAAGAGCAGATCGATCGGATAACATCATACCTCAAACCCATAATCCTGGGGAGGAAACCGCCCAATCTGCTCCTGCACGGCCAACCCGGCACAGGCAAAACTGTGACCGCCAGGTTCGTCATAAGAAAGCTGTCAAGAAAGGTAAACTGCCTCTACGTCAACTGCTCCATCTTCAGGACCTTCCACTCCGTCCTCGAACACATGGTAACGAAGCTGAGGATACTGGGAGGGTTCCAGCAGAGCGTCCAGGCGAAGCTCAAAGCGCTTGATAAGCTCTTCAGGAAGCCGCTCATACTCGTTCTGGATGAGGTCGACTGGCCATCACCGAAGGAGAGGGACACGATGCTCTACGCATTCTCCTCCTACCCCTCCATCGCTTTGATCCTGATAAGCTCATCAAGAAAGTGGCTGCTAGAGGCGGACGAGAGGGTCAGATCGAGGCTGGGCCTGATATCGATACCCTTCCCCCCTTACTCCAGGTCCGACCTGATGAGGATACTGAGGCAAAGGGCCAGGCTGGGGCTTAAAGAGGGGTGCTGGGACGAGGAGATTCTCGAGAGGATCGTTCAGATGGCCGACTCGGACATAAGGGTAGCGATTCAGACGCTGAGGAACGCAGCAGCCTCAGCCGAATCGAGCGGCTCGGAGAGGATCCTCCCACAGCACATAGGCCAGGGGCTGATCAGGGCGAGGGAGCTTGAGATGAGATACAGGCTAGAAAGGCTCGGTGCATATCCCAGGATGATATACAGGATCGTCAGGGAGAGCGGTTTGATCTCCTCATCGAGCCTTTTCAAGAGGTGTCTGAAGGCCTGTAAGGAGCTGGGCGTCCCCCCGATCCCGAGGAGGAGCTACTATCATCACATAAACGTTTTGATAAGGGAGGGCCTGATAGAGGCGGAGGAATATG
>QNBQ01000446.1 GCA_003645735.1 Candidatus Poribacteria bacterium | reverse complement strand
TCCGGGTGTTTACACCCGCCCTCCAGATCGCAGACGTCGCACAACCTGCAAGGCCCCGCCCCCATGCCGAAGGCCTTGTAATACCCCGAAAGAAACGCCTCCCTCTCCTGGGCGATTATCTCCTGGATGGCCACCTCATACTCGTCCAGCATCCTCCTCGTCTCCTGAGGGGTCGGCGAGTAGGGCGGGCAGGTCAACCTCCTGCCGTATCCCCCGCAGCCGTATTGACATTTCCTCCTCACCCACTCGGCGGTGAACACATCCCTGGGGGATATGACCTTGGCCGCGGCTGCCCCCAGCTCGATCGCCCTTTTGACGAAGCTCTCAGGCGGAGGAAGCGTTCCCATAGGACCACCTCCCTTGAAAGCGCTTCTTCCGGAAAAATCAGCCTATGGAGAGCATCTCCAAGCTCTCCCTCCACATCCTCCTGACCATCTCCCTCAACAGCCTGTGTTCCCTCTCCAAGAGGAGGGGATCCTTTTCGACGAGCTTGCGCGCCTCGGCGCGCGCCAGCTTCAAAAGCTCGACATCCCTCAAAAGATCGGCCACCTTCAAATCCGGCATCCCCGACTGCCTCGTCCCCATGAGCTCCCCCGGCCCCCTTATGGCCAGGTCGACTTCGGCGATCCGGAACCCGTCGTTGGTCCTGACCATCGCCTCTATCCGCCTCCTGGCGTCCTCGCTTTTGGGATCGGCCATCAGGAAGCAGTATGATTGATGCGTGCTTCGGCCCACCCTCCCCCTCAGCTGATGAAGCTGGGCGAGCCCGAACCGCTCGGCGTTCTCTATGACCATGATCGACGCGTTCGGCACATCGACCCCCACCTCGACCACCGTCGTGGAGACCAGTATGTCTATCTCCCCTCCTTTGAACCTCCTCATCACCTCCTCCTTCTCGGCGGGGTGCATCCTGCCGTGGAGCAGCCCCACCCTGAGGTCGGGGAAGACCTCCTCCTGCAGGTGACGGGCCATCTCGGTCGCCGCCTTCACGTCCTCCAGCTTCTCCGACTCCTCCACCAGCGGGTAAACGACGTATGCCTGCCTGCCCTTCTTCACCTCCTCCCTTATGAACTCATACATCCGAGGCCGCTTCTCCTCCGGAACCCAGTAGGTCTTCACCTTTCTCCTGCCGGGGGGAAGCTCGTCTATGATCGACAGATCCAGATCCCCGTAGACGGTCAGGGCGAGCGTTCTGGGGATAGGTGTGGCGGTCATCACCAATACATCGGGGGATATCCCCTTCTCCCTGAGGGCGGCCCTCTGAAGCACGCCGAACCTGTGTTGTTCGTCCGTTATGACCAGCCCGAGCTTGTGGAACTCGACTCCCTCCTGGATCAACGCGTGTGTCCCAACGACGGCCTTCGCCTCGCCCGACCTTATCGCCTCAAGCGCCTCCCTCCTGTCCGATGCCCTCATCTCCCCCCTCAACATCACGACCCTAAGCCCCAAGGGTTCGAGCAGCTGGGAGAGGGTGAGGTAATGTTGGTAGGCGAGGATCTCGGTGGGGGCCATCATCGCGCTTTGATAGCCGTTATCGGCCGCTATGACCATCGCCGCGGCGGCCACCACCGTCTTGCCCGATCCCACATCCCCCTGTATCAGCCTGTTCATCGGCCTGGGACGGGACATATCCCTCCTGATCTCCTCTATCACCCTCCTCTGCGCCCTCGTAAGCTCGAACGGTAGGCTCTCCATAAAGGCTTTGAAAAGCGGCCCGTCCACCTCGAAGGCTATCCCCCGCTCCGACTCGATATGCCTCCTCTTGAGCGCCAGGCCCAGCTGTATCAGGAAAAGCTCGTCGAACGCCAGCCTCCTGCGCGCCTCCTTCAGGTGGGCCTCCGACTCGGGGAAGTGGATGTTCAGGATCGCCGACCTCCTGTCCATCAGCCTCAGCCGCCGTCTCAGCTCAAGCGGGAGGTGCTCGGGGATCAGGTGCGAGTATTGATCCAGAACGAGCTTCATCATGTAGCGCATGTTCCTCTGGCTGATCTGTGAGGTGAGCCTGTATTTGGGGACTATTCTGCCGGTGTGGATCAGCTCGGCGTCCTCCTTCGAGAGGATCTCGAACTCGAAATCGGTCGCCTCCACCTCGCCGAACGACCTTTTGAACCTCCCGCTGACCACGAGCTCCTCGCCGGGGGAGAGCATCCTCTTGAGCAGCTCGCCCAGTTTGTCGAAGGCGACAAGCGACGCGACCCCCGTCCCGTCGTAGATCTTCACCTTCACGATCTTCCTGTTCCCTCGCCTGGAGGTCGTCTCCGAGATCTCAACCACCTTGCCCTGGATCGTCTCGATCTCGCCCCTCCTGCCCGCCTGGTATATCTGCCTGATCCTGCTCCTGTCGATGTAATCGCGCGGGAAATATTCGAGCATGTCCATGACCGTCGCTATCCCCAGCCCGGCCATCAGCATCGACGACCGCTTCGGCCCTATACCCTTGACCGATGAGATAGGGGCCAGAAGCCTCTCCAGGAGGGAGGGGTCATCCGAGGTGGGGGGGTATGAGATCGGGACGCGCTCCGGAGCGGCCCCCTTCTTTTCGGGCTTGATCTCGAACAGCGTCCCTTGTTTTGGGCCGATCCTCGCCCTGAACCCTTTGATCAGCTCAAGCGCCCTCCGCAGGTTGGCGCTCCTCTCCTCCTCCGTCTGCAGCCCGTATCCTCTGACCAGCCGCTCGATCTCCCCCAGCACCTCCATCACCGCCCCTGCTAGACCCAGCTCCTCCGCCCTCCTGACCCAGGAGGAGACATACCGCTCCACGCCGCCGACTATGGCCCTGTCGGCGCAGCCCGATCTCAGCTCTAAGGTCAGCGGCTTTTCAAGCTTGGCGAGCAGCTCCAGCGGGCTCATGGCCGAATTCAATTTTATCACATCGGAACTGGAATTGGTAGCC
>QNBQ01000445.1 GCA_003645735.1 Candidatus Poribacteria bacterium | reverse complement strand
GTGGGGAGGGGCGAAGGGGTATGTGATGTTCTTCGACGGCGCGAGGCACCGCCCCATGGCCGAGCACGCGATACCGAACGGGCGACCCCTTGGCCTAGAGGTGATACCCCTCTCTGGAGACGAAAGAGCTATCCTCGCGGTCAACGAGTTTCACATGGGCCTCTACTCGGCGGATGGGGGGAGGAGGATTTGGGATGCGCGGTTCGACACCCCCGCCGCCGCATATGCTGTGGTCGCCCGCGATGGGCGGCTCTTCGTATACGTGGCCAAGAGCGATGGGATGATCCTGGCCTTCGATATGCGGGGGAAAGCGGTCAGACGGGGGTTGTTGGAGCCTCAGCTGACGGGGATAGCCCCGATCCGCTTCGGCCGCGATCTCCACTTGGTCGTCTCATCGGATGAGGGGATCGCGCTGCTGACCCCGGAGCTGAGGCCGGAGGATCGGCTCCCCTTCGGCGCCTCGACGGTGGCCCCGCTCGACGAGGGAAAAGTCCTGGCGGCGTGCGATGGGAAGGTCGTAGCTTTGACCGTTCACGGGAGGGGGCCGAGATGAGCCGTATCGAAGGCCCCAGGGGAACACGCGAGGAGGAGTTCAAGAAGGTCATGAAGTTGATAGATTCGGTCTTCAGGGGGGAAGGGTTTCCTTCGCCGAGCAAACAGGAGCTTTACTCGATCCTGCTCAACAGGGACAACTTGGAGAACATGAGGATCATCCTGGTCGACGGCGAACCGGTGGCGCACCTGGGGATCCACGAGGGCGAGCTTGTGATCTACGGCCACAGGATGAAGGTCGGGAGCATCGGCTCGGTCTGCACCCATCCCGACCACCGCGGGAGGGGATACGCGACCGCCTTGCTCAGGGACGCCATACGCAAGCTGAACGAGGACGGGGTTGACGTCATGTTGGTCTCGGGCGACAGGGGGCTTTACAGGAGGGCCGGCTGCGCCCCCGCCTCCAAGATGTATGCTTTCTCCATTGGGAAGGCTGAACTGGAACAGTTCCGCGATCCGGGGATCGAACTTGTGCCCTATCGGGAGGAGCACATCAAACGGATGATCGAGATCTACGAAAGGGAGCCGGTCAGGTTTCACAGAAAACTGGAGGAGTTCAGGAGGATGCTCATAAGCGGAAGCGACAGGAACGTTGGGGCGGAGACGTTCGTTGTTCTGCAGAGAGGCGAGCTTCTAGGATACCTCTCCGTTCAGCCGCCCGTGGAGCCGGGCGTCTCATACTTGGTGGAATACGCCGGCTCCAGATGGGCGGCGGTCGGTGCGATGGGATATATCTTCGACATCTACGGGATCGACGAGCTGAGGCTTGTCGTCCCCTTTCACGACAGGGAGATGATACACCTGTTGAGGATAAGGGGGCTGGAGGGGGTTCCCGTGGAGATGCCGGGCTACACGGTCAAGGTGATAAACTTCGTCGGGCTCATGGAGCGGCTGCGTCCCTACATGGAGGAGCGGCTGGGGCGGATCGCCCGGCTCCTGGGGTTTCGCTGTGAAGGCGAAAGGTATCTGATCCGCCTGGGGCGGGAGGAGCTGGCCGTCGAGGGGGATGCGGATCTCGTCCGGCTGATCTTCGGGTCGGCCGAGGGGAGCGGGATGATCCCTGAAACGGGCGAGCTTAAGGTTTTGGCCGATCTGTTCCCCATACCGCTCGTCTACCCCGGGCTGAACTATGTCTGATAGCGCCCCGAAACTTGACATAAAATCGATTTAGCGTTAAAATTAAAGAGGCAAGCCCCGCATTCAAGGCGTTAAGCCAACCTTGCGGATCTTCCGGCTTTTTCGACCTCGGGTTTAGGCCCGCTTTCGAAGGCTCTCGGGGCAGTCCACAGCGCGAATCATAAGCGAAAGCGGAAAGGAGGTGATGGCGGTTTGAAGCGGCCTCTCAGATTCTGTGTGATAGGAGCGGGCAACGGCGGCTTGGCCATGGCCGGTCATCTGGCCATAATGGGCTTCGACGTGGTCCTGTGGAACAGGAGCGAGGAGAGGCTTGAGGGGATAAGGGAGAGGGGCGGAATAGAGGTCGTGGGGGCGGTGGAGGGCTTCGGCAGGTTGAGGCTGGTCACGGCCGACATAGGCGAGGCGCTCTCCGAGGCGGACGTCATCATGGTGGCCATACCCGCCACCGGCCACGCTTTCATAGCGAGGATATCCGCCCCTCATCTGAGGAAGGGCCAGATAGTGATCCTCAACCCGGGAAGGACCGGCGGGGCGCTGGAGTTCGTCAACGCGTTGGAGAGATACGGGGCCGCCGATAAGGTGACGGTGGCCGAGGCCCAGACCTTCCTCTACACCTCCAGGGCGGTCTCCCCGTGCAGGGTTCTGATAAAGCGCGTGAAGAACTCCGTCCCGTTGGCCGCGCTGCCCGCCTACCTGACGCCCCAGGTGCTGAGGATCGTCAGACGCGCCCTTCCCCAGTTCATCCCGGCCGACTCGGTCCTGAGCACCAGCTTCGACAACATCGGCGCCGTCTTCCACCCCGCCCTGCTGCTGCTCAACGCCACCAGGATAGAGAGCTCCCAGAGGTTCGACTACTACACCGAGGGCGTCACCCCGACGGTGGCCAGGATACTGGAGGAGCTGGACAAGGAGAGGGTGGCTGTGGCGGCGGCGCTGGGGGTCAGGGCGCACACCGCCAGGGAGTGGCTCTACCTGGCCTATGACGCCGTCGGCAAGACGCTTTACGAGGCCCTGCAGCGGAACTCCGCCTACAAGGGGATATCCGCTCCTCAAACCCTCAACCATCGTTACATCACCGAGGACGTCCCCACCAGCCTCGTCCCCATAGCCTCAATAGGGGAGATGCTGGGGATACCGACCCCCACCATAAAATCGATCATCCACCTCGCCTCGGTCGCCCTCGGGGTCGATTATTGGGAACAGGG
>QNBQ01000444.1 GCA_003645735.1 Candidatus Poribacteria bacterium | reverse complement strand
CGTGCCCGCTTACCTGAGGTTGAACAGGGGAGAGAGGAGGAAATAATCAGGACGGAGAAGGGCGAAAGACCGTTTAAACCGGGCGAGCTTAAAATCGCCCTCATCTACCCCAACACCTACCGCGTCGGGATGTCCAGCCTCGGATACCAACTGATTTACCGCCTGATGAACCGACATCCCGACGTGGGATGTGAGCGGATCTTCCTCGATGAGAAAGGCCAGCCAACCCCCTCCCTGGAAACCGGAAGGAGGATATCGGATTTCGATCTGCTCGCCTTCTCGATCTCCTTCGAGCTTGATTATTTCAACCTTCCCAAGCTCCTCCGCCGGGCCGGAACGCCGTTGCTATCGCGTGACAGGGGAAGGTATGACCCGATCGTCATAGCGGGCGGCATAGCCCCCTCCCTCAACCCGGAGCCTATAGCCGAGCTGATCGATCTCTTCGTCGTAGGCGAGGCGGAGCCCTTGCTGCCGGAGCTGCTCGATCGGTTCCTGGAATGGAAGCGGAGGAGGATCGACCGAAACGGCCTCTTGAGATCGCTCTCATCCCTCCCCGGGGTATACGTCCCCCTCTTTCACGAGGGCGAGCGCGTCAGATGGCTGCGGGCGCCCGACCTCGATGAGGTCAGGCCGTGTTCGGTCTTCGCTTCGAGCGACGCCGAGTTCTCAGATATGTGGCTGATAGAGCTGGTCAGGGGGTGTGGAAGGGGGTGCAGGTTCTGCGCCGCCGATTTCTCCCACAGGCCCCCCAGGTTTCTATCGGTCGAAACGGCCCTCAAGCTCGCGAAGGAGGGGTTGCGGTTTACGAGAAAGATCGGCCTTCTGGGGGCGACGATCTCCGATCATCCGGAGATCGAGGAGATAGCGTGGGGGCTTGTGAGGATGGGATGCCGGATATCGGCGGCGTCGCTCAGGGCGGATTCGCTCACCCCTTCCCTGCTCAAAGCCCTGGCCGAGGGCGGCCACAGGACGTTGACCCTGGCCCCCGAGACGGCGGATGAGCGGTTGAAGAGGACGATCAACAAGCCCATAGGAGATGATTCGCTGTTGAGGGCGATCGAAACGGCTCTGTCGGCGGGGATACCCAACATCAAGCTCTACTTCATGATCGGCCTGCCAGGGGAAGGGGCGGATGAGGTGGAAAGCATCGCGGGGCTTGTGGGAGAGGTCAAGAAGCTGATGAGGCCATGGGGCGGCAAGCTGTCGGTTACCATCTCCCCGTTCGTCCCCAAACCCCACACCCCACTGCAATGGGCGGGGATGGAGGATGAGAAAGGTTTATCGGAGAAGCTCCGCTTCCTCAGGAGGGAGCTCGGTCGTCTGAAGGTGGAGCTGCCCTCGACCAGCGCCAGATTGGCGATCCTCGAGGGACTGCTCTCGCGCGGGGATAGAAAGCTGACCCCCTTCATCATCGACGTCGCCCAAGGGATTCCCTGGAGACAGGCGCTCAAAAGGAATAAGATCGATATCGATCTCTACCTGGGAGAAAAGGGGGTCGGGGATCCCCTGCCGTGGGATTTCATCGATGTCGGCATCGATAAGGGGTTTCTGATCGAGGAATATCGGAGGTCCAAAGCGGGCGAGATCACGCCCAGATGTCTTCCGGGGGTGAGCTGTCCGGGATGTGGTGGGTGTGGGTTTTCGCGGTCTATTCATCGCTCTCGCTGAACCCATTCTTCAGGTATGAACCCGCCTCCGTTGAGCTGGCCAACCTGCTGTTTCAAAGCGGGGATTACAGGCAAGCTCTCGTCGAGTATAAGAGGTTCCTCCATTACAAGCCGGAGGATCCCAGGCGGCCTTATCTGATGTTCAGGATGGGGGTTTGTTACTCGAAGCTGGGCAAGTATGATAAGGCCGAGAGGATGCTCAGAAAGGCCCTGGAGGCAGGGGATGAGGATCTGAGGGAGAGAGCGGGGATCGCCCTCATCAGGACGCTTTTCCTGATGGACAGGTATGATTCCGCCAAGCTCATGGCCCGTCTTTTGATGGAGAGATATGGGTCGAGGCCCGTTGCGGCCGAGGCGGCTTATCTCAGGGGATGGTGTTTCTTGAACGAGGGGAACTGGTTCGAAGCAGCCCTCGCCTTCAGAAGGGCGGCGGAGATGGGAAAGGGGACGGAGCTCGGCTTGGAGGCGACCAGGTTGGCGGAGGGGTGTTTGGAGGCGATCAGGTTGCCGAGGAGATCGCCTTCGAAAGCCAGGGCGCTTTCGGCGCTGATCCCGGGGATGGGGCAGCTGATCGGAGGGGATATCAAAGGGGCGATTTGGCTCGCGGGCGAGCTTATCCTGGGATATCTCCTGGTCGATTCGGTTGAAAGCGGCAGATATTTCGACGCCGTCCTGCTGGGAGCGGGGCTGGGATGGGCCCACCTGATGAACATCCGCCAGGCGGGCAGATCGGCGGCGAGATATAACGCCGAGCTGGAAACCCGCCTCCTCAACGATCTCAGAAAAGCCCATACCCTTCCCTAAACCTTTCCCCAGCTGATGCCGATAAGTTAGGTGAAAGACCTCCCTTCAGGAGGTAGAGGGGGATGAAGCGGCTGGCGGCCGTGATTCTCCTGCTGCTGCTGCTCGCCCAGCCGCCCGGGGAGTGCAAGCCGAAGGTGGCCATCATCAAAGCGGAGAGCCTCGAATGCTTTGATGAAGTGGTTCAAGGGTTCAAAGAGGAGATCGGGGATGAGATGGAGCTTTACGAATACGATATGCTCGGGGAGCCGGGGAACGCGGGTCGGATCAGGGAGATAGTGAGGCTCAGGGGTTTTGAAGGGATCTTCGCCGTCGGGGCGCTGGCGGCGCTGACCGTCAAACACATGGGCATACCGACGGTTTACGCGATGGTCATCTCGCCGGAGAGGTTGGGGATCACGGAGATGGAGCAGATGTGCGGCATATCGGT
>QNBQ01000443.1 GCA_003645735.1 Candidatus Poribacteria bacterium | reverse complement strand
GGAGCTTCCCCCATACAGGCTTCCGACGCTGAGGAACGTCCTGACCTTGATGTGGCTCAGATCGAGCTTATTCCTCAGGAAGGCGGGCACCGTCATCCTGGGGGGCGTGGTGCTGATATGGCTTCTGGGATCGCTACCGCCGGGGGTGGAGTACGGAAGCCCCCACAGCCTGATAGGCAGGCTGGGACGCCTCTTCGCCCCGCTCCTGGCGCCGGCCGGCTTCGGCTTCTGGCAGGCGGCCGTCGCCCTGATCTTCGGGATCATGGCCAAGGAGGTGGTGGTCGGAACCCTGGGGACGCTTTACGGAGGGGAAGAGAAGTTGGCCGAGGCGTTGAGCGCCAGTTTCAACCCCCTCTCGGCCTACGCCTTCATGACGATGAGCCTGATCTACATCCCCTGCATCGCCACCATAGCCGCCATAGCCAAGGAGGCGGGGTGGAGATGGGCGGCCCTGGCGGTGGGATACTCGCTGATACTGGGGTGGATCACGGCAACCCTCATCTATCAAATCGGAGGGCTGGTCGGATGAAACCCAGCCCTCATTTCTAAAAACGCCTCTACGTCAAGCCCTCCCCCTATCTGGAGCTTTCATTCAACACCCGATACCTCACCGGCGGGGCTGTGAGCTGGAGAAGTCGTCCCGCGGGTTGACAGCCCGGAGGAGGGAGGTGTATAAGAAAAGAGGGGTGTAAGGGTGGGTTTTGACGCGAGGGTTTTCGTCCTCATCGCAGGCGCGGCTCTCCTCGGCTTCCTGCTTTACCCCAGGGGGGGCGAGCCGGGGGCGCCCGAGGAATACAACTGGATCGATACCGCCCGCCAGCTCAAAAACGAGCCGCTCCACTACCCCAAAGCCTACAAAAAACAGATCCTCTTCTCATACGACCTGGGCTTCGTCTACAGGATCGACAAGATACTCCTCCAGTTCGAAAACCCGCAGGAGCGGGGGCCGAGGCAGTTCGACCTCCTGGTCAGCACCCGCAGGGAGGGGGAATACGATAGGGCCTACACCTACAAATCGAACTCGCCCGAGTTTCCCTACGCCGTCCTGAGGTTCGACCCCGTCGAGGCGAGATGGGTCCAGCTCGTCATAAACGACTGGTTCGGCGGCAGGAAGCCGAAGCTCAAATCGCTCAGGATAGGCGCCGAATACAGGAGACACGGCCCCATCATCTCGGTCAGCTCCGACTACGACCTATACGACCTCCCGAAGCTGGTAGACGGCCTGTTCGAGGAGGGGTCGAAGTGGAGGGCGGCCAGGAGGAGGGTCGAGGCGACCGAAAAAGGCGAGAAGGTGAGCTTCGAGCCGCCCGGATCGGACGTCGAAGTGATATTCGACCTGGGCGTCATAACCCGGATATACGGGACGAGGGTCACGACCGACGGGCCGGGGAACAACCTCGCCAGATACTCGATCCTGACGAGCCTGGACGGCAGGAGCTACAAACTCGTCTACACCTCCCCCCAGCTCCCCGATGAGACCGTCCAGGACGTCTTCAAGCCCTCTAAGCCCATATCGGCCAGATATGTCAAGCTCCTCATAAGGCGGGGGGATTGGCACGGTGATTACGCCGAGCTGAGGGAGTTCGAGGTCTTCACCGACGATTACAGGCTTCCCGAGTCGAAGGGGAAACCAATGGAGGGATACAACGCCGTCCAGGCCTACTATGAGGACCCCGGCAGGGAGAACAGGTTCGCGCCCCATCTGGCCCAGGGCTTCCCGTTCGACAGGGGCCCGGAGTTCGACCCGAGGGTCAGGTATTTCCTCAAGGAGGGGGAGGAGGTCGAGCCGGGCCACACCCCCAGCCAGCTCAGCTTCTGTTATCACTACGACGAGGTGATCTTCAGGTTCAATAACCTCGACCCCGAAGCCCTCTACTGGGTTCAGGTCACATACCTCCAAGAGAAAAACGGGATCAGAAGGCAGAGGATGCTGGCGGATGGGTTCATACTGCACGACGAGATGCTCGTCCCCAGGGGCAAGGCGAGGAGCTTCACCTTCCAGCTCCCGAGGGAATCCTATTCGGACGGGGAGGTCGAGATCAGGATACAGAGGCTGGCCGGGCCGAACGCGGTCGTGTCGGAGCTGTCGCTCTTCCAGGCGAGGCCGGGAGGCGCGAGGGCGCCCCGGATCGCCTCGATCGGCAGGGCGACCAAGGTCGATCCCCGCAAACCCGTCGAGGTGGACGGCGATCCTTCGGAGTGGCCTAAGATATACCCGCTCATCCCCCACGGCTACAGATCACCCCAAACCTCGCCGGTCAAGCTGCATCTGCAGTGGGACGAGGAGAACCTCTACCTGTTGGCCGTCGTCGACAGATCGTTTCTGGTCGATCGAAACGGCGCCGTCATCAACCCCAAAAGGGTCTCCCGCTTCAGGGATTTCCTGGACGTCTTCGTCGACACGGCCCTCAACCGCTCGCCGGGCATGTATACCCGATCGGATCACCATTTCAGGTTCTACGGGCTGTCCCCTAAAAGCGGGCCGGACGAGGTGGGCGTCGCCCAGATCCACCACCACATGGACGCCATCCCGCACACCATCTACGACCGGAGGGAGATCGAACTGGCCTTCAGGCCGGGGAAGACGGGTTACATCCTGGAGGCGAGGATTCCAAAAGACGATGTTCTCAACGGGTTCGACCCCCGCCCCGGCGGCTCCATAGGGTTCAACTTCGTCCTCCAGAACGACTACTCCCAGCCCGCCTACTGGGCCGCCGATTCGATCGATTCGCCCCCCGAAAGGTGGGGGGAAGTCAAGCTGGTGGGGAGCGTGGCGGGCGAGGCCGACTCGCCGAAGGCCGCCGTGAGCGGGGCGACGAACAGGTCGGAGTCGTTCGAGCCGCCGCTGGAGGGTTTGCCCGAACCGTCGGCCCGGACAGCCGATGCCCTCAGGAGCAGCCT
>QNBQ01000442.1 GCA_003645735.1 Candidatus Poribacteria bacterium | reverse complement strand
GATAATCATGGAGCAGATATTCAAGCTGGGGAAGCGAAGGATCGGGAGGATCGCCTTCGACTCGAAGGTGGAGGTGTTGCTGAGGGATGGGCTGAGCCAGCTGACGGTGATGAAACAATATGCGCTCGTGGGCGACCCGGCCACGAAGCTCAAGCTGCCCGATCGAGAGATAGAGGTCAACCTCGAAAGACACTCCTTCGCGCCCGGCGACATCATCAGGATCCTCCCCGGCTCCGTCAGGCCCGGGGCCGGCTTTTCGGGGAGGATGATCGCGCGGGTGAGGATGGGCGATGAAGTTATAGCCCGGGCGGAGACGATCGTTCAAAACGGGAGGTATGACGGGTTCGAGCTGAGGCTCCCCGGAGCGGTCGAGCCGGGCGAGGCGATCGTCGACCTCTACGCCGAGTCGGGGGATGAAGTCGCCGTCGGCGGGGCGAAGATCAGCATCGGCATGCCGCGGATCGTGAGAATCGAGGAGGAGGCGGCCGGGGATAAGCTGAAGATAAGCTGCCTGGTTTCCTCCTTTTCAGGCGTCAGAGGCATCTGGCTGCTCTGGTCGCCCCCCGGAGCGGGGTTCATGAAGCGGGAGGGGATGAGTAAGGAGGGCGACCGGTTCGTCGCCGAGATACCCCTGCCGGGGCCGGGGGAGAGCGTGAGGTATCAGATCGAGGTCGTCCCGATCAAGGGGGAGCCGATCCTGTCGGAGGAGCGGAGGTTCAAATCGAAGCCGCTGCCCGACCTGTCCGTGGCCGAGACCCGGGGGAGGGAGCCGATCATATACGTCGAGGGCGGGAAGCTGATCGCCGAGCTGGTTTGCCGATCGGATGAGAGGCCCGGCGAGCCGGTCGAGGTCGAGTTCTTCGAGGGCAACCCCGAGATCGGCGGGAAGCCCTTGGGTAGCAA
Organism: Candidatus Poribacteria bacterium; assembly: GCA_003645735.1. Taxonomy (GTDB): domain Bacteria; phylum Poribacteria; class WGA-4E; order B28-G17; family B28-G17; genus B28-G17. Next base: position 2,000 of record QNBQ01000442.1, on the reverse strand, counting down.
AACCGTCCGGCCCGCGGACTGGATCCGGCGCGACCGGAGGGACAGGGGGGGCAGGAGGGTCGATATGCGGGCGGCGATCGAAAACCCGTTGATCGATGGGTGGCTGGCCAAGGCGTGGGTCGAGCTGCCCCTCTCCCCGGGCGAGAGGGCTTTCTTCGTGAGGGTCGATCCGGAGGATAAGGTGAAGGAGTCGAACGAGGGTAACAACCTGGCGGGGGCCGTGGTGGAGGTGAACCTGTTCGGGCCGCTCCCCTCGGGCGGGAGGCTGGTCGATCCCCGCGGGAGGTTCGCCGTGGAAGCTCCCCCCGGGGTTCTGAACGCACCTTTAGCGGTCGAGCCGGTGGGCGAGCCGCCGGAGGGGCAGCCGCTCCTGAAGCCCTTCCCCGGAAGCGTCTGGAGGATGAGCCTGCTGGAAAGCTCCGAGGGGAAGCTCGGCTCGCCCGTGGCCGTCGAGCTGATGATCGATCTGGACCAGCTGAGGCGATCCATCGCCGAGGAGCTGGGAGGGGCGGCGGGCGAGGCGGCGGTTCAAGTCGCCTTGGAGGAGCGGGTGCGTGCATCGGCGATCTACCTCTGGCTGCCGGAGATATCCGGGTGGAGGAGGCTGAAATCTGAGCCGGTCGAGGAGGGCGGCGCCTTGAAGCTCAGATCGGTCGTCGTATCCGTCAGCTCAGGCAACGAGGGGGAGGGGTTGCTCGACAGGGAGGGATCCCGGGCGTCGCCTTCAACCCCCATCGCCGACTGGGCGGCGATGGCCCTGCCCGAGGAAAGGGTGAGGCTGATCAAAATGGAGGGGGACGAGATCGAGGAGGTCGGCGTCGGGGAGGGGAGCTTCCCCGAGGTCGGCCTATCCATCTACTTGGAAAGCTCTCCCGACACCCCGCTCCGGCCCGGCGACGCCGTCTTCTTCTCGACACTCCCGACCACAGGCGGGGTCAGGATCGGCAACGTCAGATCTAGGAACTTCGGCGACGGCGTTCTGAGGGTCCTGTCGGTCGACGAGTCGGCTCCCGAGGAGACCTGGACCCTCATATTCGTCGATCGGCGGAGGTTCGTCGTTGTAGGAGTGGAATCGGGACTCCTCAAGGTCGGCGACAGGGCTTTCCTCGGGACGGCTGGTGAGGAAGTGAGGTTCGGCGGGTGCGCCGTCCAGGTGGAGCCGGGCGGGGAGGAGTTCAGGAGGGGGGACGTGTTGAAACTTGCCGTCAAAAGGGCGGCCTCCCTGAGGGGGGAGACCGATCGGCTCGGCCTCTTAGCGGTGATGCGCGGCGAGGATAAAACCCCGCCCCGGATCAAGATCTCCGTCCTGGGACAGGATTTCGCCGACGGCGATTATGTGTCGAGCAACCCCACCTTCTGCGCGACCGTCACGGACGACTCCGGGGTCGACCCCGAAAGCCTCCAGGTTAAGCTGATAAGGAACCTGATCGAGCCTGTTCCGATCGACGAATCCAAGCTGATCATCAGCCCCTCCCCCGCCAGCAGATCGCTGACCGTCAACATACCCCTCCAGCTCCAGCCGGCCAAATACGAGCTTCAGGTGAGGTGCGCCGACCTGGAGGGGAACCGGTCGGAGGAGAGGGTCACCTTCGTCGTCAGCCCCAGGTTCGAGATGACCGATCTGATGAACCACCCGAACCCGTTCGGCGATTGGACCGAGATAACGTGTGTGCTTTCAAGCCCGGCGGACGAGATCGTCTTCAAGATCTACACGCTCTCCGGCAGGCTGATATGGATGGAGAGGCTTGAGGGGGCGGTCGGGCTCGTCCAGGTCAGATGGGACGGCAGGGATTACGAGGGGAGGGAGGTCGCAAACGGCGTCTATTACTGCAGGGTGATCGCCAGGGCGGGGGGGAAGAGGATCACGAAGACGATAAGGCTGATGAGGATGAGGTGAGGGATGAAGTGGTTTTCCCTGCTCGCCGCTTTGATGGCCGTTTCGGCGGCTGTTTCCCCGGGCGATGAGACCGTCTACGGCGGCGATTTCGCATATCTGGGGG
>QNBQ01000441.1 GCA_003645735.1 Candidatus Poribacteria bacterium | reverse complement strand
TAGCCTCTGCCCCCTGAGCAGCCCCCCTTTCGGCGAGCATCGGAACCCTCGCGCGCATCGACGCGAGGGTTCCGTCGAACGGAAAGTATATCAAAACGAAACCGGGTTGTCAAGCTTGAAATGCGGGAAATTCAGGGGGATGGCGAGGCCATCCCCCTCCTCGGGAAGGGCGATCATCTCGACTTCATCTCGGCCCACACGGCCGCCATCTTGCCGCGCGGATCGACAGGCGTCAGGAGCTTATCCGCCCCCTCCATCAGCTCCTTCACCTCGTCCTGGGTGATCCCCCTGTTGAGGATTATCACCTCGTCCAGCACGCCCATCATGTGGTCGCCGTTCGGGGCGCCCGGGTGTTTGGTCCCTATGAAGAGCGGGCCGGTGGTGGGGGTCATCTCGCCGCTGGCCTTCATGCTGGCCTTCTCCTCCCCGTCGATGTATATGACCAGCCTCGACCCGTCATACACCCCGGCTATGTGGTGCCACTCCTTCTCGGGCGGCAGCTGGGTGGTTATCTCCTTGGGGGCGACACCCGGGCCGGCGTCGAACTTCAAAGCGCCCCACTCCAGAAGCAGCCTGTATTGGTTGTCGGAGCCGGGCGTGGACTTCTGGAGTATCCTCCTGTTGCCGCCCTTCACATCCTCGAAATAGACCCAGGCCGCGACCGTTATCTGCTTCGTGGGGTTGAGAGATTCGGAGTCCGGCACCTCGACGTAGCTTCCCTGCTGTCCCGGGAACTGCAATCCTCCGCCGTATTTGCCGTCGACCCACTTCACATCGCCGTTGATCTTGCCGTCGTTCCCGTTTTGGGACGAATCCTTGACCGTTTCGCCGCTCCCTTCCTCGAACAGGTAAAGGGCGGCGATCTCCTCGGGAGCTATCCTCGCCGCCGCTACACCCGCAAGGGTTAAGGCGGCTAAAACACATACGAGCTTCGCCAAACGCATCTCATCCTCCCTCCTGAAACCGGTTTCTCCCATAATTTTACCCTTCCTCGGGCCGGATGTAAAGGCCCCGGCGATAAGCTCCGAAAACCTATTGACGTGGTAGGAATTTTATGCTATCATATTGCGCCCGGCTCCGGGAGGAAAGGAGGGGCGTGGATGAAGGGGAGAAGGGAAGGCGTCGATTCGCTGAGGATGTTGATCAGGGAGGCGGCCAAAAGCAGGCTGCTTTCGCGTGAGGAGGAGGTTGAGCTGGCCAAAAGGATCGAGCAGGGGGATCAGAAGGCGAGGGAGGAGCTCATAAGGGCGAATTTGAGGCTTGTCATAAGCGTCGCCCTCAAATACAGGAACCTGGGCGTCCCCCTGGCCGATCTGATCCAAGAGGGGAACATCGGCCTGATAAAGGCCGTGGAGAAGTATGATTACAGGAAGGGGTATAAGTTCAGCACCTACGCTATCTGGTGGATAAGGCAGGCCATATTGAGGGCGTTGGACAACCAATCCAAACTCATAAGGATCCCCTCCTATATCATGGCCAAGGCCTCAAAGATGGAGGACGCCACGGCCAAGTTGACCCAGAAGCTCGGCAGGGAGCCGACGCTGGAGGAGCTGGCCGGCGAGCTGAGGATGCCCCTCCCCGAGGTCAGGGAGATCCTCTCCCTCGTGGGCGACCCCATCTCCCTGGAGCTCCCCGCCTACGACGGGGATAGGGAGGTGACGCTGGGCGAGCTGATCCCCGACGGATCGCCCACCCCCGAGGAGGAGATACTGGGGAGGATATCGAGGGAGGAGAGGATCGAGGAGCTGCTCAGCGTGTTGACCCCGAAGGAGCGGGAGGTCATAAGGCTCCGCTTCGGCCTGGACGGCAAGGAGGGCAGAACGCTGAGGGAGATAGGTGAGATCTTCAACCTGACCAGGGAGAGGATAAGGCAGATCGAAACGGAGGCCCTCAGGAAGCTGAGGGAGAGGTGGAACCCCCCGAAAAAGGTGGGAAAACTTGACAGGATCGGCGACAAACGGTATAATCCCCTGTAAGCCGATAGAACTTTTCCCAATTGATGAGGGGGAGCGCGCATCATGAGGGTGTCGACGAAGGGCAGGTATGGGCTGAGGGTGGCTCTGGAGCTTGCGCTGAGATACGGTGGATCTCCCGTGCCGGTTAGGGAGATAGCGGAAAATCAGGGCATATCGGAGAAATACATGGAGCATTTGATATCGATCCTCAAAAACGCGGGGCTTGTGAAGAGCGTCAGGGGGGCTAAAGGAGGTTATGTCCTCTCCCTGCCCCCTTCCAGGATCACCCTTCTCGACATAATAAAGCCGCTTGAAGGTGAGCTCTCCCCCGTCGAGTGCGTCGATAACCCGGGGATCTGCGATCGCTCTTCTACTTGCGTCGCCAGGGACATCTGGAGAAGGGTGAAGGAGAGGGTGGAGGGGATCTTGAGGTCGATAACCCTCCAGGATCTGGTGGACGAACACAACCGCAGGGTCAGCGCCGGATTCATGTATTACATCTGAGTCAAACCGGAGGGAGGTCCGAAGATGCCCAAGACGATCAAGGAGATCAACGAGAAGATAAGGAAGGGCCAGGCTGTGGTCGTCACGGCCGAGGAGATCATAGAGATCGTCGAGGAGAAGGGGCTTAAGAAGGCGGCGGAGGAAGTGGATGTGGTCACCACCGGCACGTTCGGGCCGATGTGCTCCTCAGGAGCCTTTTTGAACCTGGGCCACCCCAAACCCAGGATCAAATTCGGCGGCGGCAAGGTCTACATAAACAACGTGCCGGCATACGCCGGTTTGGCCGCCGTCGACATATACATAGGCGCGACCGCCCTGCCGGAGGAGGACCCCAGAAACTCACCCCGCCCCGGCGAGTTCAAATACGGCGGAGGACACGTCATACAGGACCTGGTCGCCGGCAAGGACCTCCTCCTGGTCGCCACCGCCTACGGGACGGATTGCTACCCCCGAAAAAGGCTTGAGACC
>QNBQ01000440.1 GCA_003645735.1 Candidatus Poribacteria bacterium | reverse complement strand
GTTTTCGAAGGGGGGCGCGGCGGAGGTAGATGAAGAGCAGGAGGTTCGCCGCGGCCAGGGCGATCATCCCCGCCAGGCCCGTCAGCCCCACCGTTAAGTCGTTCCCCCCTCTGAGGACCACCAGGGCCAGCCCCGCCGTTCCGTTGAGCGTACCGTGTGCTATGGAGGGGGCGATGACGGAGCCGGATCTCAGCCTGAGCCAGCCGAAGATAGGGGACAACAGAAGGCAGCTACCCCAGCTCCTCGCCGAAGGCCGCCGCGGCGTTGACGGTCGGGCCGGCGATCATCCCCTGAAGCAGGCCCAAAAGCAGGGGGTTGACGGGCAGCCTCTCCACGTTCCGCTTGGCCCGCTCAAGCTGATCGGGCGGCAGGAAAGCTTTCAGCCTTTCGATGTAGCCGCTCGCGTCCGTTGAAAGCTCGACGCCGGGCATGAGCGTCCCGATCCCCACCGCCCCCAACGCCAGCAGCGGGGGGATCAGCCACGAGATCAGAAACCACCGCCTCGGCTTGAAGGAGATCCCCAAGGGTTTGACGATCCCCTCCCTCAGGATCGCCCTTTGGACGATGACCGCCGAGATGGCGGGGACGGACATGTATCCGACCCCCAGGATGAGGGCGGGAGGCGTGCCCCATCTGCCGCCAAGCAGCTTGAAGAGGGCGGCCATGAGCCAGTTTATCCCGAACGTCAGCGCCAGGAACGGGCCTATGCTTCTCATCCCTCCAGCATCTCCCTCAGCGCTTTGGCCAGTTTGACGGCCGATATGGGTTTTTGGATGAACTTGAACCCGTCGCGCCGCCTCCTCTGCGACAGCTCGGATGCGCCGGCGGGGTAGCCGGTCATGAGCATGACCTTAACGTTCGGATGCTCCTCTTTGATGTGCCTGAATATCTCCAGACCGGACATATCGGGCATGGCCAGGTCGAGTATGGCAGCTTCTATCTCCCGGCATTCGTCCAGCAGGCTCATCGCCTCCTCCCCGTTAGAGGCCGTTAAAACCCTGTATCCGAGCGAGGACAGGATCGCCTCCAGCGCTTCCCTGACGGTCTCATCGTCGTCGGCGACCAGCACCGTCTCCGATCCGCCGGGCAGGCGTTCCTCGGGGCTTTCCGGCCTGGCCATCTCCCTCAGCTCGACGGCGGGGAAATACAGCGAGAAGGTCGTGCCTACGCCCACCTCCGTTTGGAACGTCACCGCGCCGTTGTGTCTGCGCATGATCGTGTAGACCGAGGCGAGCCCCAGCCCCGTCCCCTTCTCGCCCTTCGTCGTGAAGAAGGGGTCGAATATCCTGTCCCTTATCTCGGGCGGGATGCCGGTTCCGGTGTCCTGGACGTCTATCCTCACGTATTTGCCCGGCTCGACGCCCAGCCTTCTGGCGGCCGTTTCCTCCAGCTCCTCCAGCCTGGTCCTGATCGTCACCTCCCCGCCGCGCGGCATGGCATCTCGGGCGTTGATCACGAGGTTTATTATCGCCTGTTCGACCTGCCCCTCATCGGCCGTTATGAGCGGTATATCCCCCTCCAGATCGATCTTCAGCTCTATCCCCTCCCCCAGCAGCTTCTGATAGGTCCTGGAGAGGGTTTCGACGATGTGGTTCGGGTCGACCAGGTTCATCTCCATAGGCTCTCTTCTGGAGAAGGTGAGCAGCTGTCTTGCGACCCTTTCGGCCCTTTCGGCGGAGTTGAGGATGATCCTGAGCCACTCCCTCAGGTTCTCGTCGCCTATGAGCTGTGCGCTCACTTCGGCCATCTGGGCGAACCCTATGACCCCTGAGAGGGCGTTGTTGAAGTCGTGGACTATGGTCGCCGCGAGCTGTCCTAATATCTCCATCCTCTGCGCCCGGAGATATTGTTTTTCGAGGTTCCGCTTCTCCGTCACGTCCACCCCGAACCTCAGAAGCATCTTCGAGCCGTTGATCTCTATCACCGCGTCCGACCATCCGATGTGCTTCTCGCCCTCCTTTGTGATGATCACCTCCTCGCGCAGGCCCGGCCTCCCCTCGCCCTCCAGAACCTCCCCGACGTATCTCTCGAAGGTGATCCTCTGGGCCGGGCGGAGGAAGAGGCTTGCGAACCGCTTCCCCAGCGCCTCGTCCTTTGAGTAGCCGGTGGCGATCTCCGCCGTCCTGTTGAATATCCTGATCTTCCCCTCCTCATCTAACGCCAGGACAAGCGCGCCGGCTGCTTCCAGCATCTCGCGCGTGAACCTCTCCTCGTTTTTAAGCCTCTCCAGCAGCTCGGCCCTTTCGAAGGCGGAGTTCAGGAGCGATACGGCCATATCGGCCATGGCGCGGGAGTCGGGGTCGAAGCCGTCCCTCTTGGAGGAGGTGAGCATCAGCACCCCGTGGATCGATCGCGGCGAGGCTATCGGGAGCAGGTAGGCGCTTTTGGCGGAGATGAGGCCTTTTAAGGGGATCAGAGGCGATCCGCCGTTCAGGTCGGGCATGTAAAGAGGGGATGGGTTCGCGCGGTCGAAAAGCTCCACCCGCTCCCGCGGCAGGGTGAGCGATCGATCGGCCAGATGGGGTTCACCTATGGCCTCCTTCAGGACGAAGAGATCCCTCCCCCGGTCGAGCTCGAAATATATGACCCCATCGGCGCCCGTCGCCCTTCTTATGAGATCGATCGCCCTGCCCATCTCCTTCCCTGGCGATTCCGATTTGGAGATGAGCAGGCTCAGTTCCGCAAGCGCCTCGAGCGCCCTGCTCCTCCTCAGGGCCGCCTCGTAGAGGACGGAGTTCTGGATGGCGATGGCCGTCTGGCCGGCAAGCATCGTTAAGAACTCCAGCTCCTCCTTCGAGAACCGCTTCGGGGATCTGGTTATCAGGTGAAGGACGCCTATGGTCCCCTCGGCCGTCCTCATGGGGACGCCGAGGTAGCTGCAGAGCCTCTCCTTTGAGATCGACTCCAGATAGCCCTGAACCCGGGGGTCGGC
>QNBQ01000439.1 GCA_003645735.1 Candidatus Poribacteria bacterium | reverse complement strand
CGCTCTATATCGACCGAGGCCCTCATCGCAGCGCCTCCTTCAGCATGTATCTGGAAAGCCAGCTGAAGTCCATATACTCCACCCACGTCTCCTCGACGAACCTCAGCCTCAGCTCCTCATCCCTGGAGAACAAAAGCTCGCCCTTCGTGGCGTTGAACTTGAACCCTAAGGGGGCGTAGTTGAGGAGCTTCACGTCGATGGGCAGATCGAGCTTCAACGTCAGATCGACGGAGAGCTTCGTCTCATAATCCCATGCTTCCCCCTCTTCCACCCCTTCGGCCCAGACGGCCACGTCCACATCCCTGAAGGGAAGCCCCTCGGCGAAGGAGCCTAACACATATGCGAAGAGGATCTCCTCCCTCAACTCCAGCTCTTCCCTTAGCCTTCGAAGCAGTTGTCTCCTCTCCTCCTCAGACATGACCGTCCGCCTCTCCGGCTCCTCACACATCGTCCATCACCTGCCGTTAAGCAGCCTGTGCGTGAAGTTTATAACATCTCCCGCCGCTTGTAGTCAACGGCCCGCGGATCTCGAAGGGCGCTCAGATGTGTCTGGCGAGGGTGAGGGCGAGATCCATAGGGGAGGAGACGTGGCGCAGGACGGCGCCCGCCCTGCTGTAATGGAGGGCGGCGCTGTCTTTGATCCTCCACCTGCTCGGGTCCTCGGGGTTCATGATCAGGACGGCATGCGATTTCAAGACGAGCTTCCTCATCAACTTGGCGCTCTCGGGGAAACCCTTCACCCACCTGCCCCGGTAATCCCTGCAGTCGCCGATCAGAATCAGCGTCGTCCTCCTGTGCACCGGGACGTCCGACAGAACCTTGGACAACACGGCCTCGTAATCGCTGTAGCCGCTGAACTCCTTCAGCCTGACGATCAGCTTTTCAGGCTCTTTGAGGTCCTTGGTCACGTCGATCAGGTCGTGCGCGAAGAGGTAGACCTTGAGCCTGCGGGCGGCCTTGTTCAGGGCGACGGCCACGAGCAGCCCGCTCGCCGCCCACCACAGGTGGCTCCGGCTGACGTCGAGCAGCATCACGATGTCCTCCTGAAGCCTCTTCTCCCTGAAGACGATCTCCATGGGCAGGCCGAAATACTCCAAGCTTTTCCTGAGGGTCGCCCTCATGTCGATCGCGCCCCCCGAGGAGCGGCGGTAGACCGGTATCCTTCTGGTCAGCAGGCTTTCCAACGCCTCGCTCAACCTTCTGACGAGCACGCCCATCGCCTCAGGCTCGAACCTGAACTCCCTCAGCAGAAGCTCGAACCTCCTGTGATCCCTCAAGGCCGATTCGATCCCCCCTTTCCTCGATTCAATCCTCGCCTTTATAACCGGCTGAAACTCGGCGGCGATCCTCGCCATCTCATCGGCGTCTATCCTTCTCTCGGCCCAAAGCTCCCCCAGCACGGCGTCGAGGCCTTCGGCGAGCTTCTCCCTTTCCTCCTCGCTCAGCCCCCAGAACTGCCTGGCCTGTCTGAACTGGTTTATCAAGTTGGCGGCTTGTTGATCGTCGAACCGGCTGACGAGCTTGGAGCCGAAGTCAGGCTCCATCTCCCCCTCAAGCAGGTGATGGATGAAGCTTGCGCCCATCCGCTGGGCCAGGGACGGGGAGGGCTTCTCCCCCTCAACCAGCTCCTCAAGCCTCTCCTTCCCGATGAAACCTCTTCCGATTTCCCCGCTTCCCCTCCCACCGCCCCCTTTCGGCGGCTCGGAGCTCCCCCGGAAGAAGATCTTGAAGAGCCTCCTGACGATCCGCTCCGAATCGGGATCCTTCGCCAAAACGGCGACCACCGCTTCCTCCATCAGATCCCTGTCCTCGAAGGGGAGCTTCGAGAGATCCTCCATCAGCGCGACGCTCTCGGAGGGGGAGACATCGACGCCGCTCCTCCTGCAGAGCTCCACGAACTGGACGAGCTTACCTACGGGCACGCTTTCTCCTCCCCTCCTTTTTGAGGACGGAGTCTATGGCCTCGAGTATCTTGGCCTCATCCTGGGAGTCCTTACAGATGGCGGATATGGTCGCCTTGAGGTGATCGGCGGAGGGAGATTCGACGGCGCCGAACATCCTGACGATATCGGCCACCCACTCGACCGTCTCCGAAGGGGCGGGCTTGTGCTCCAGCTCCATCTTCCTAAGCGTCTGAACGGCCCTGACCACCTGCCTGACGAGGGCCTCGGGGGCGTCGGGGATGTTGGCCAGGACTATCTTGACCTCGGTTTCGAAGTCGGGGTTGGGGATGAAGATCCTCCTGCACCTCCGAAGCAAGGCGTCGGGGAGGTTGACGGTGCCGATGTCGGTCTCCCTGTTGACGGTGATTATCACGTTGAATCCTTCGGCCGCCTTTATCTCCCTTTGAAGGGCGGGGATGTATGCCCGTTTGTATTCGATCATGTCGAAGAAGACGGGGAAGAGCGTGTCCCTGCCGCACCTGTCCAGCTCCTCGACAATCAAAACCCTCCCCTCGAGCATCGCCCTGACGGCCGCCGAGGGGACGTAATACCGCTCGTAAAGCGAGCCGAAATCCTCGGCCCTCATCCTGGAGAGGGGGGAGGCGGGGTGTGCCTCGGCCAGAAGCCTCCTCCAGTCAATATCCCCAAGTATGTGAACCAGCTCCGTGTCCTCCGTTATGTCTATCTTGACGGGCTCCTTCCCCGTTATCACCTTGACCCAATATCTGGCGGCCAGCGACTTGCCCGTCCCCGGCGGCCCCGCCAGAATGAACGGTAGCCCCTCGTAGATGTAGAACTTTATGAGCCACTCCTTCTCGGGGGGGAGAACGGGCCTGACCTCGGCGAAGGGAAGCCTCATCTCATTTCACCTCTTGCCCGTCCGGGCCAGTCGAGAGATGAAGCGCGGCCTCAGTCATGATACCTGAAGGAGGGCCGATCTGTCAAGCTTCGCAGCTGTTGAGATCGACTACGGGTTGTGCGCCATCGCCCT
>QNBQ01000438.1 GCA_003645735.1 Candidatus Poribacteria bacterium | reverse complement strand
GGGAGGACCTGGAACAGCTGGATCTGGCGGGACAGCTGCACGACATAGGGAAGATAGGGATACCCGATGAGATCCTTCGCAAACCAGGGCCCCTCACCCCCGAGGAGTTCCGCGTGGTCAAGGAGCACCCCGAGATAGGCTATCAAATACTTAAGCCGCTCTTCGAGGAGCGGCCCGGGCTTGAAAGCGGAAGCGATATAAACGTCCTGGAGGTGATACTCCACCACCACGAGAGGTTCGATGGGACCGGATACCCCTCCGGATTGAAGGGGGAGGAGATACCGCTCGGGTCGAGGATACTGCTGGTCGCAGACGCGTATGAGGCGATGACATCCGACAGACCCTACAGGAAGGCCCTTCCCCTCAAGAGGGCGATAGAGGAGATAAGGAGGAACGCGGGGACACAGTTCGACCCCCAGATCGCCGAGCTGTTCATCTGGATGTGCTCCAAGGGCAAGATCTGAGAGGTCTTATGGGACGATCCTCTCGCCGATCTGTCCCAGAAGCCCTTTTTCGCCGGCTCCCCTTGAACCTCCTGAGCAGCTCCTCACAGAACGGGGAGGTATTGCCTCAGCTCGTATTCGGTCACCTGCGCCCTGTATCTCTCCCACTCCAGCTTCTTGTTCTCTATCAGCTTCTCGAACAGCTGGTCGCCCAGGGTTTTCCTGACCAGCTCGCTGTTTTCGGCGTAGCGGATCGCCTCCTGCAGGCTCTCCGGCAGCCTCTCTATCCCCAGCTCGGCCCTCTCCTCGTCGGTCATCTCGTAGACGTTCCTCTCCATCGGGGGCGGCAGCTCGTATCCCTTCTCTATCCCCTCGAGCCCGGCCGCCAGCATCACGGCGAAGGCGAGGTAGGGGTTACAGGCCGGGTCGGGCGCCCTGTATTCGACCCTCATCGCCTTCTCCTTGCCCGGCTTATACTCGGGGACCCTTATCAGATCCGACCTGTTGCGGAACGCCCAGGTGATGTAGACGGGGGCTTCGTATCCGGGGACGAGCCTCTTGTAGGAGTTGACCCACTGGTTGGTGATCAGCGTTATCTCCTTGGCGTGCCTCATCAGCCCCGCTATATACCGTTTGCAAACCTCTGAGAGGTAATGTTCGTCGTGCGGGTCGAAGAAGGCGTTCTGGTCGCCCCTGAAAAGGGATTGATGCACGTGCATCCCGCTTCCGTTGACGCCGAAGATCGGCTTCGGCATGAAGGTGGCGTAGACCTTGTGTTTGAGGGCTATCTCCTTGACCACAAGCCTGTAGGTCATGACGTTGTCGGCCATCGTGAGCGCGTCGGTATACCTCATATCGATCTCGTGCTGGCTGGGGGCGACCTCGTGGTGGCTGTATTCGACCCCGATCCCCATCTGCTCCAATGTCAGGACGATATCCCTCCTTATGTCGGAGGCCACGTCGAGGGGGGTCAGATCGAAATAGCCGCCCGCGTCCAGCGGCTCGGGGTTGTCGGGCGATTTGAGCAGGAAGAACTCCAGCTCGGGGCCGACGTAGAAGGTGAACCCCATCTCGGCGGCCCTCTTCAAGGTCCTCTTCAAGACATATCGCGGATCGGTCTCGAGCGGCCTGCCGTCGGGGTAGTAGATGTCGCAGAACATCCTGGCGACCTTGACCTCCTCGTTCGACTTCCAGGGGAGGATCTGGAAGGTGGTGGGGTCGGGCAGGGCGACCATGTCGCTCTCCTCGATCCTCGTGAACCCCTCTATGGATGAGCCGTCGAACCCCATCCCCTCCTCAAGCGCCCCCTCGAGCTCGTCTATCGTTATGGCGAAGCTCTTCAGAAAGCCCAATATGTCCGTGAACCACAGCCTTACGAACTTGACGTTGTTCTCCTTGGCCGTTTTAAGGACGTATTCCTTGGCCTCCTCCCTCTCCCTGTCCAGCATCTCCGCCCAACCTCCAGCTCAATCGGTTTAATTTCCGGCTTCAGCCCGGCTGAAATTTTACCTTTTGATTGTCTCCGGTTCGTCACAAGTTTGCAAAATCTTTGTAAACTCGGCGGGGAAACTCACCGCCTTCTCTCATCGGCCTCTATGACCCCGTCCCTCAGGCGGATGACCCTCTCGGCGTAGGCGGCCACCTCCGGGTCGTGGGTGACGACGATTATGGTGTTGCCCCGCTCGTTGAGCTCCTTGAAGATCCTCATGATCTCCCTGCTCGATTTGGTATCTAAGTTCCCTGTCGGCTCGTCGGCCAGGATGATGGAGGGGTTGTTGACGAGCGCCCTGGCTATGGCGACCCTCTGCATCTGGCCGCCGGAAAGCTCGTTCGGCCTGTGATGCATCCTGTCCTCAAGCCCGACGGCCCTCAACGCCTCCATCGCCCTCCTCCTCCGCTCCCTCCTGCCCACCCCCGCGTAGATCAGCGGCAGCTCCACGTTGTGGAGGGCCGTGGTTCGGGGGAGGAGGTTGAACGATTGGAAGACGAACCCTATCTTCCTGTTCCTTATCTCGGCGAGCCTGTTTTCCGACAGCTTCGATACCTCCTCCCCCTCAAGCCTGTAGATCCCCCTGGTCGGCCTGGAAAGGCAGCCCAGTATGTCGAGCAGCGTGGATTTGCCCGACCCCGAAGGGCCCATTATCGCCACGAACTCCCCCTTCTCCACCGAGAAGGAGACCCCCCTCAACGCGTGAACCTCCACATCGCCCATCCTGTATATCTTCCACAGATCCTCCACCTCGATCACCTTCATCTCCCCTTCCGCTCCTCCCTCAGCCTCCTGATCTTCGCCAACAGGCTTATGGACGGGACGTATACCTCGTCGCCCTCCTTCAGCCCCTCAAGGATCTCGACGGCGTTCTCGCTCCTGGCGCCTATCCTGATGAAGGTCTCTATCCCCTTCAGCGCCTCGCCCTTCCTCTGCTTCTCCTTGATCTCCTCGCTCAGCTTCGCCTCCTCCTCGGGGGAGCGGCGCATGACGTAATATCTCCTCTCCAGC
>QNBQ01000437.1 GCA_003645735.1 Candidatus Poribacteria bacterium | reverse complement strand
GGCGAGGGTGGCCAACGCGGGGGTGGCCGGGTTGCTGCCGTGGTCGAGGAGGATCTTCCTGACGGACTATCTGCTTGAAAACTTCACCCCCGAGGAGATAGAGACGATCGTCGCCCACGAGTTCGGCCACGTGAAATACAAACACATCTGGGTCTACCTCGCCTTCTCATTGTCCTACTTCTCGGCGGCCACGCTTTATTACTCCTACGCCGAGCCCGTTTACAGGGATCTTTTCGGGGGCGGCCCGATAGCGGGGGCGATCTCCGTCCTGTTCTTCTTCTACTTCTACCTCATCCTCCTCTTCAGGCTGCTGTCGCGGAGGTTCGAGCATCAGGCGGATATATACGCGGTGGAGGTCACCGGCAAGCCGCGGGTCTACGCCTTCGCGCTGTTGAAGCTGGCCGAGCTGAACTACGTCCCCAGGGCGATAAAGAGGATCTTCGAGCTGATGTTGACCCACCCATCGGTCGAGAGGAGGATATACATCGTCGGCAGGTATGTGGGGGGCGATCCGGAGGTCGCCAAGTTCAGGAGGACGCTCCCCGAGGTCAAGCTCATCGCGCTCGCCGTTCCCCTGACGCTGGGTCTGCTTATCGCATCGCCCGATAAGACCCTGTTCGAGTCGGAATCGGACTACCACTACCTGAGGGGGCTGCAGTTCCACAGGGAGGGGATGTGGGACGAGGCGATAAGGGAGTTCTCGGAGGCGATCAAGCTCAACCCATCCGATAAGGAGGCATATCTGGCCAGGGCGCTCTCCTATTACCGGAGCGGCAGGCTTGAGGAGGCCATACTCGACCTTTTCAAGCTGAGGGAGATGGTGGAGGACGGGAAGGTCAGGAGGGTCATAGAGGAGATGATCCTGGAGATCGACTCAGAAAGGTCGAAGAAAGCCCCTGGTTAAGACGATCAGCTCCACCCTCCTGTTTCGCCGCCTGCCCTCCGGCGTGGCGTTCGAATCGATCGGCCTCGACTCCCCGTAGCCGGTTGCGGTCAGTCTGGCGGGATCCAAACCCCTTTTGATCAAAAATTCCATCACCCTGACCGCCCTCAAGAAGGATAGCTTCAAATTTTCCTCTTCGTCGCCGCTGCTGTCGGTGTGGCCCTCTATGAGGATCGGGTATGGGCATCCCTTCAGGGCGGAGGCGATCCTCTCGAACGTCCCCAGGTATGCCTTTCGTATCTCGCTTCCGCCGGGCGGGAAGAGGTCGCCGCTCACCCTGATGAGAACCCCTCTGGGGGTTTTGAGCAGCTCGACGCCTTCGAGGCCCGAGAGTTCGGATATGATCTCGTCCTCAGCTTTTCTCGCCTCGTCGGCCGCATCTATTGCCATTTCGGCCAGGGCCGCCCCCAGCTCCGCCGATCTCCAGGCCTCCCGATATTCCCCCCTTCCCAGGGCCTCCCGGGCCGCCTTGACGGCCTCCTCGGCCTTCAGGAGGGCCGCCGATCCGCCGAGCCCGCGCCTATCGGCCTCCTTCAGAAGCCGCTCCGCCTTGAAGAGGCTGTCCTTCGCCTGGGCGGCGATCTCCTCATCCGCCCGGCCTATGAGCCGCTCCCTCCACCTCATCTGGGCCAGCCTCTGGAGGTTAAGCGCCTCCTTTTCGGCCCGGGCGGCCAGCGAGGCGGCCTCCTCAAGCCTCCCCTCGGCCATCGCCTTCCTCGCCTCCTCCAGCCGCGAGCTCGCCTCCCGAAGCTTTGAGGGGATCAGCTCCTGCGCGCCGAGCGATTTCGCGGCCTCGATCAACGCCTCCGCTCCGGCCATCGATCTCACCGCCTTCTCCCTCAGCTCCCCGATCCTCAGCTCGGCCTCCCTTCTGCGGGCCTCGGCTTTTCTCAGCGCCTCCGCCCGGGCCTTTTCGGCTTCGGCCTCCGCCTCGGCGGCTAACCTTTCCGCCTCGTCGTATTCCCCCTCCTTCAGCTCCCCCTTCGCCAGATCGAGCTTCGAGGAGGCGGAGGAGAAGAGCTTTTTCGAGAGGGACTCGGCCCCGGCCTCGCGAGCCAGTTTCAGGAGCAGCTCGGCCTTCGAGATAGCCGTCTCCGCCCGGGCGCGGGCGACCTCCCGCGCCGCCTCCTCCCTCGCCCTTTCGGCCTCCTTCTCAGCTAAGCGCATCCTGTGCTCAGCTAACCTCATCCTAGCTTCGGCCTCCCTGATCCGCTCGGCCATCCTCTCGAGCGCCAGCCTCGCCCTCTCCGATCTCACCTCCCTCAACCTCTCGAGGGTCGATAGGTAAAGCGATCTGATCTCGGCCACCTGGGCGTAGAGCTTCGCCCTCGCCGCCAGCTCGGATCTTTCCCCCGGGCCGCCCGCCTGTGAAGCCTTTTCTATCAAGCCCTTCGCCCGGCTCAGCTCGACGCGGGCGTATCGCTCCGCCCCCGCCTTTTCGGCCCGCCTCACCGCCTCCTCGGCCTCGGGCAGGGCCGGCTCGACAGGGGCCTTGGCCGCACATCCCATCAAGGCCAGCAACAGGAGGACGGTTGAGGCCCTGAGGATCATTCCTCACCCTCCTCGATCCTCTTAAGCTCGGCTTCCGCCTCCTCCCTTGCCTTCCTGACGGCCCCAAGCTCGGCCCTCAGCGCCTCCAGCTCGGCCCGCTCCCTCTCAAGCTCCTCACGCGCCCTCTTGTAGGAGGCCTTCAGCCTGGCGTATCTCGCCTTCAGAAGGGCCATCTCGGCCAAGTGGGTTGCCCTTTCGATCTCCCCGTCTGCCAGCGCCGATTCGGCCTGAGAGATCAGATCCCTCGCCTCGTCCAGCTCGCCAGGGGCCAGCTCCTCGGCGCCAGCCCTTCGGGCGAGCGATATCTCGATCCTCGCCTCGGATATAACCGCCGAGGCCGGCCCCTTCGCCGCGCAGGACTGAAGGGATATCGCTAAAGCGATCGAAACGATCGTCAAGGCTATTCCCCTCAACATCTCGCCTCCTCTTAGCTCAGCTTCATGACCAAGGC
>QNBQ01000436.1 GCA_003645735.1 Candidatus Poribacteria bacterium | reverse complement strand
TGCTCATAAGCCGAAGCGCGGCCCCTGAGGCCGCCCTCGACTACACCTTCAGGTTGCTTTCGCTCGGCGGATCCAAAAGGCAGATCGCCAAAGCCTACAAGAGGCTCGCCGAGCTTTACCTGAAGTTCGGCCAGGTGGATCTGGCCAGATCGGTGCTCGATAGGGCGTTTAAGATATGCCCGAATCTGCCCGGATCGAAACGGATCTGTAGGAAGCTGGGCATCAACCTGCCGGCCTAGCCCCCGCCTTCCTCAGCGAGTTTATAAGCTCGATAGCCGCTTTGACCTCCCCGAAGGATGCGCCGCGTATGATGAACTCCCCCGCCTCCAGCCTCAAGCTCAGATCGCACTGGCCGAGCACCCTGTCCTTGAAGCCCCTCCTGATCTCGATCTCCAGTATCTCACCTATCGGTATGTCCCCCCTGACGTTCGCGTATCTCCCCCCGATCCCGGCCAATCTCCTCTCATCCACCACCAAAACCCGTAGATCGGTTATCACGACGAAATCCCTTCCGAGGGCGAGGGGCGCTTTGGCGACGAAACACATCCTGATCCGTTCCCCCGGGCCGATCCTCCTCAGCACGGCCTGTTTTATCATCTGAGGCAGAAGCTCGAACTCCGCCATCCCAGGTTTAAGTATACCCTAAAACCCGCCCCTCCGGTCCAATCTGTCCTCTTGGGCGGCAGGTTCATGGCTAATCGTGCAAACGGGCGCCCCATTTCGGGCAACTTGATATCCCCTCCCGCCCCAAGCTATAATCTTAACCGGTCGAGCTTCGGCGGCGAAAAACGCCCGATCGAAAGGAGGATATCGATGGAGCAGGTCAAATGGGTCTCGCTCTTCCTCTTCATGATCAGCGGGGCGCTGCTTTTATCTATGCTGCCCGCCATCTATTACAAGCAGGCCAACCCGATCCTTGTGTTGGTCACTTTGATCGTCTTCGGGGTGAGCGGCGCCGTCATACTGCCTATATTCGTCAGGCTGCTTTTCTCCAGGCGGAGGATGAGGAAGGAGATAAGGAGGGGCAGGGAGGATGTCGGGACGGGTCCGGCTTCAGGCTCGGAGTCTTAAGGACGCGATGATCTCCTACCTCCGAAGGCACGGCGCCCCGCCCGATCACGCCGAGATAATTGCCGACGTGCTGCTGGAGGCCGAGCTGAGGGGAAAGGAAACGCACGGCCTCATAAGGCTTGAGGGCATAGCGGCCAGGTATTCGAAGGATGAGATGGGCGAGATAAAGGTCGTCAAGAGAACAGGGAACCATCTGCTCATAGACGGGGGCAACAACCCGGGCTACGTCGTTGCATATCTGGCGGCGCAAAGGGCGATCGACATAGCTCGACGGGAAGGCTCCGCGATCGTCGGCGCGATGAACACCAACCACTGCGGCATGCTCGGATACTACGCCGATATGATCCGAAAGGAGGATCTCATAGGGATCGCCACCTGCAACTGCTACCCCTTCACGACGCCCCTGGGCGGGACCGAGCCGGTCTTCGGGACCAACCCGGTGGCCGTCGGCATACCGACGGCCAAGGAGCCTCCCCTCCTCTTCGACGCCTCCCTCGCCTCCCTGACCATAGGCAGGATGCTCATTCAAAGGGAGAGGGGTGAACCCCTGCCGGAGGGATTGGCCTACGACGGGGAGGGGAACCCGACGACCGACCCCGCCGAGGCCAGGGCGGTCATCCCCTTCGGCGGGCACAAGGGCTACGGGCTGATGCTCATAAGCCAGATCCTCACGACCGCCCTCCTGGGAGCGCCCATAACCCCCCCGCGCGGAAGGGATTACGGGATACTCATCATGGCGATCAACCCGGAGATCTTTGTCCCGATCGATCGGTTCAAGGAGGAGGTCTCGAAGCTGATCGAGAGGGTGAAATCGAGCAGGAAGGCGGACGGGGTCGAGGAGATCCTGATACCGGGGGAGAGGTCGTGGAGGGTTCGTCAGAGAAAGTTGAAAGAGGGA
The DNA here is from genome assembly GCA_003645735.1 of Candidatus Poribacteria bacterium. GTDB lineage: Bacteria > Poribacteria > WGA-4E > B28-G17 > B28-G17 > B28-G17. Next base: position 978 of record QNBQ01000436.1, on the reverse strand, counting down.
GTTGATGTGGATGAGCGGATCGCCCGGCTGCTCGATATCGGGATATGAGGTGAAAACGCCCCTAGGAAGCTTCCTCCTCTCCGTGGGCAGCTCGCGGGATCTGCCGGACGGGGAGAGGGCCGTGAGGAGATTCCTGAGCGTCTTCGAAAACAGGTTCAACCTGCCCCGCAGATACGGCCTTGAAGCGGTCGTCTCCAAACCCCCGCATAGGATACTCTTCCTGGACATCGAGACCACCGGCCTTTCGCCCAGATATCCCATGTTCCTGGTCGGGCTGATGTATTACGACGGGGAGGGGTTCAGGTTCGAGCAGCTGCTCGCGAGGAACCCTTCGGAGGAGGGGGCGATGCTCTACCATCTGAGGGGGTTGATGGAGGAGTTCGATCTGGTGGTGACGTTCAACGGCGGCTCGTTCGACCTCCCCTACATAATCGGGAGGATGACGAGGCTCGGCATCGACCCGCCGGAGGGGTTGAGGGAGAAGAACTACGATCTGCTGATCTATTCGAGGAAGAAGTGGAGGGGAACCCTGCCGAACTGCAGGCTTCAAACGCTGGAGAGGGAGATCTGCGGCAGGAGGAGGGTTGGGGACATCCCCTCAAGCATGATACCCGCGGCCTACAGAGAATTCCTCGCCTCGGGCGATCCGCGCATCATCCGGGCGATCATGTTTCACAACCTGCTGGATCTGCTGACGATGGCCGAGCTCATAGCCGCCCTGGCCGAGGTCGATCACCTGTAGGAATGCTCCTCGCCCGGGAAGATCCCCTTCTTGACCTCCTCGATGTATCGCCTGAAAGCCCTCTCCATCTCGGCGGCCAGCTCGGCGTATCGCTTGACGAATTTGGGCTTGAACTTTTCGAACAGGCCCAACATATCGTGGCAGACCAGCACCTGTCCGTCACAGCCCGGCCCGGCCCCTATCCCTATGGTGGGGATATCGAGCGAGGAGGTTATCTCGGCGGCCAGGCCCATGGG
>QNBQ01000435.1 GCA_003645735.1 Candidatus Poribacteria bacterium | reverse complement strand
TTCATCCGCCGCCCGAGCTCCAGGGGGAGGATCCCACTTTTGATCAGAACGCGGCCTACCTGCTGCACCAGGCCCCCGTGAGAGGAGGGCATATCCTCCAGCTTGAACTTCAACAGCCCCTTGGCCGCCAGCTCGACCGCGTTGTAGGCCGCGTCCACGGCCAGGCGGACGTGTCCCGATTCGAACGCCGCTCGGGCCGCTTCCCTATACTCCTCCGCCAGCTCGAGATATCCGTTCGCCTCCTCCCATTTCAACCTCTCCTCGGGGATCATGTAAAGCACCTCGCCGCGGCTCAAGTTGTAGCTCAGGAAATAGGTGTCGGGATATCTGAGCTTGACGAGGGGATAACAGAGCGGCTCGATCCTCTCGCCCATCTCCATGAGGATGGAGAAGCCGATCTCGTCGCAGACCTCCTCCACCTTCCTCAGCTCACCGGAGGCGATGACGATCAGATCCACGTCGCTCTGAGCCGACGCCGTCCCCTTCAGGACGCTCCCGAAGAGGATCACACCGACTATCGAAGGGCCGACCTCGCTTTTCAAAAGCCTCTCGACGAACTCCTCGGCCGCCCTCCTCTTCCTCCTGAGTATCGGCGATCCCCCCGTCTTCAACGGCATCATCCCCGGATCGATCTCGCCTAATATGATATCCCATCCCCGGAGAAGGGGCAATCCTTGACTGAACAGGGTTTCGGTGCTAAAATGGTTCGGCGGAAATCCTTCGGCGGGAGGGGAGAGATGGCCAGGACGATCGGGGAGGAGATAAGGATAGCGGCGGTCGTGTGGGCGGCCACCGAGCTTACGAAGCTGACGGCCACCAGGATGGTGACGGCCGACTTCGACAGGACATTCGAGTCCTTCTTCAGGAGGATCGCCGAGCTGATCAAGGAGGAGTTCCCCGAAGAAGGGGGGAAAGCCGAGAAGGGCAAGTCGTAGAGGCCATCAAACCAGAAGCATGCGCATCGGCTGAAGCTCGCGCGTGAAGGGGTTCAGGATGAGGCCCAGTATCTCCAGCGTGACCACCCCTAATAATGCCTCGTCGCCCGGCTCCCCCAGGATGACGGGCGTGTGGGCCTCGCCCTGGGGCAGCTTGATGTAACATTCGGATACCTTTCGCTCGACCGTCGTGCCGTCGGCCAACACGAAGGTATGGCTCCGTTTGGGGGCGAGGCCTATCTCCCTCCACACCCTCTCCGGTAGAAGGGTGTAGGTCGCCCCGCTGTCCACCAGAAAACGAACCCTCGCCTCCTTTCCCGTAGGCCCGACGACGATCCCCTCGATGTAAACCACCCCCATGGGACATCCCCCTCACACGCCGATCACGGAAGCAGCTCCAGAATCCTCCTCATCTCCCCCTCGGAGTTGTAGAAATGGGGCGACACCCTGATGTAACCCGCCCGACAGGCCGCTATGACCCCGTTTTCCCTCAGCATCTTCACGATCCCGTCCGAATCGACCCCCTCCTTCACGAAGGAGAGTATCCCCGACCTCTCCCCCGATCCCAACGGGCTTATTATCCGGTAGCCTTTGCGTTTCAGCCCGTCTATCAGGATGTCGAGCAGCCCCAGAACCCTCCCCTCTATCCGATCGACGCCGATCTCCATGAGCAGCTTGAGCGAGGCGTTCAGGGCGATGATCCCCATCGTGTTATACGACCCCTCCTCGAACCGCCTCGCGTCCCCCTTTTGAACCAGCTTGTAGTTCAGGTAATCCTCCTCATCCACCACGCTCATCCACCCCAGGTTCGGGTTATCTATCTCGTCCAGCACCTCCTCCCTGCAGTAGAAACAGGCTATCCCCTCCGGGCCGAGCAGCCATTTGTGCGAATCGGAGGAGAGGATGTCGATCTTGAACTCCCTCACATCGAGCGGGATAACCCCCAGCCCTTGGATGGCGTCCACGACGAAGATGATCCCCCTCTCCCTGCACATCTCGCCTATCCGCCTCAGATCGTTTCGGAAGCCGGTGGCGAACTCGACGAAGCTGATCGAGATCACCCTCGTCCGCTCATCGACGAGTTTCTCTATCTCCTCAAACGGTATCCTCCCGTCGGGGGATTGTCTGGCGAACCTGACCTCCACCCCGCGCCTTCGAAGGTTGAGCCACGGGTAGACGTTGGCGGGGAACTCGGCGTCGGTTATGATGACGTTATCCCCCTCCCTCCACCTCACCCCGTTGGCGGCTATCAGTATGCCGTGGGTGGTGTTTTTGACGAAGGCGATCTCGCGGGGCGAGGCGTTGAGCATCTCCGCCAACAGCTCCCTCGTCTCCTCGACGATCCCCATCCACCTCCCGTAGTTGACCGACCCGCTTCGGCAGGCCTCCTCGGCGAACCGCTTGATCGCCTCGCAGGTCGGCAACGGGAGGGGCGCCACGCCGGCGTGGTTGACGAAGATATACCGCTCCGTCACCGGGAACAGCTCCCTATACCTGTCCCAGTTCATCGGATCACCACCAACCTCCCCCGTTTTATCCCCGTCTCACATTTGACGACGTAGATGTAAAGCCCCGAATCGACCTCCCTCCCCGCCTCGTTTTTCAGATCCCAGAAGGCCCTCCCCATTCCCGGCTCGGTCTCGATCCTCCTGACCAGCTTGCCGTCCAGCGTGTAGATCAGTATCGTCGCCCTTTCGGGCAGCTTGACGAAATGTATCCCGCCGCTCCGCGACCTGCCCCTGATGTATGGGTTGGGGTAGGCGACGACCTTGTCGACCGTCCCCGGCAGCTCCAGGACGGCGACCCTGAAGAGGGAGAGCTTGTCGGTGTAGGCCGAGACCGTGTTCCTATCGGGATCGACCCTTTGAACGCCGGGGAGCAGCTCCCAAACCCCTGCCTCCTCGTTCAGCCTGAAGATCCTGACCTTCCCCTCGACGGAGGGGTCGTCGGTGAACTCGGGATATGAGAGGGTTATCAGGGCGGGCTTTATCAGCCTCCCGCCGTATTCGACCTGGACG
>QNBQ01000434.1 GCA_003645735.1 Candidatus Poribacteria bacterium | reverse complement strand
GGAGTGCCTCACGTAGGGCAGATACCGATACAGAACCTCGAACCTCTCCTCGACGGGCTTCGAGGTATCGAGCAGGAACTCCCTGACCTGTCCCCTGTTCATGGGCTTTGAGCCGTCGACCGAGAAGCCCGCCGCTGCGAGCGTCCCGGTCAGGTAATGGGCGAAGAGGAAGCAGACGTCCGGGGTGAGCGATAGCCTCTCCTTTTCGGGGGGTAGATGTTCGTGGGCGTCGACTATGCTTTCAAAACCCTTGATGGCCTCAAGTATTTCCTCCCTGATCTCGTCCTTCATCGCTGACCTCCTTCACGGGATTCCTATGAGCTTATGGATCTGAAGGGAGAGGCGCCATTTCGGGTTTTTGAGGACGGCCTCGACGCAGATCTTAATCGCCTCCGGATCGTTGTCCACGGGCTGGAGATAAACCAGCGGGTGATCCTCGACCCTCTTCAGATCCTCCTCCGATCTTATCACGTATTTGAGCTCATCGGCGAGCTCCCTGACCGACGGGTGGAGGGGTGCCCCGGGCTTCGGCGAGACGGTCACCCATGATGCGAGCCTGAGACATTTGCGGAAGATCGTCCCGTTCGTCTCCACCGCCACCTCGAACCCCTCCTCCCTCAGCCTCCTCATAAGCTCGGAGACGTCCTGGAGCATGGGCTCCCCTCCCGTCAGGCACACCCATTTGCAGCCGTATTTCGAGACCTCGCCGATTATCTCATCCTCGCCCATCTCCCTGCCGCTCCTTATGTCCCATGCGTATTTCGTGTCGCAGAAATCACATCTCAGATTACAACCGGCGAGCCTCACGAAGACCATCGGCTGCCCAGCTCTATGTCCTTCGCCCTGTATCGAGTAGAATATCTCGCAGACCCTCAACATCCCCTCAGATCCCCCTTTCCCAAATCGGGCGGCACTATTTTACACCCTTATCAAGCGCGCGGACAACCCGGGCTTGATGTCCTTCGGATCGGTTGGGCGCGCTTTCAGGGAAGCGTCAAAGCCGTTGGATGCGCCGGAGGGCGAGGGATTCCTGGTTGTGCGGAGCTTTGATCGGTGAGCCGCGAAAGTTGAATTTCTCCCGCAAGTGTGCTAATATTGTTTATGCCGCCAACAAAACCAAACAGCGAGGAGATCGAGCTATGATCGGAAGGGCTAAGCTAACAATAGGGATTCTGATCGCCTTGATGGCTGGCTTGATCGGCTGCTCACAGAAACAGGTTCCCCCGCCCGAAATCCCGGAGGGAGCGACTGTGGTGATCGCCCCGTTCGACAGCGAGGACAAGTCGAAGGAGATGATGATGCTGTTGCCCTACACCATAGGCACTCAGCTCTCCCTCAAGGTCGATTCGGTGAAGTGGATATACGACGAGTCCGAGACCGTCAGCCCGGTCAGCTCCTACCTGAAGAAGAACAACATCACCCCTCAGGACCTCTTCAACTCCCCCGAGCTTGCGGCTAAGGTAGCGAAGGCCCTCGGCGCAAATTACATAATCGTTGGGTATGTCAACAAACCGAGGCTGGGGAAGAGGGAGGAGAACCGTCCCGTCTTCGATAAGACGAAGCCGGGCGGCAGAGGGGCCGACAGATACTTCCTGCTCTACCAGAGGGGGTCGATCGACCTGACGCTTCACCTGATCGACGCGGAGACCGCCAAGCCGATCTGGTCCACGAAGCTCAAAGGAGCGGTCAAATACGTCAAAGCCTTCCAGTCCGGAACTCCCGACAGATCGCCTATCCCCGACTCCAGGATAGTCGCCGATCTCAGGAAACACCTCGCTAAAAGGGCGTTACACGCCCTGTATCCCAACATCTTCGAGGACAGGCCGGTTCCCGAACTGCTCGAAAAACCAAAGCAGAAGTTTATCACCTCTGGCGGAATCCTCACCTTCGAGTGAAATAAAGACCTGCAAGGAGGTCAAGCCGAACCATGGCCAAGAGGAAGATAGAGTTCACGGATTATCTGCATCTCTCCCTAAAGGTGCTGAGGGAGACGGGCCACTTGCTGGCCTCCCTGGACAAAAACGGCAAACCGAACGTGATGGCCATCGGCTGGGGGACGATCGGCATAATCTGGGGCAAGCCGATCTTCGTCGTCCTGGTCAGGCCTTCGAGATACACGTTCGAATGCATAGAACACACGGGCGACTTCACCGTCAACGTCCCGACGAAGTGGATGAAGGATATCGTCACCTATTGCGGGACGGTCTCGGGGAGGGATCACGATAAGTTCGCCGAGAAGGGGCTGACCGCCGTCCCCGGCAAGACGGTGAAATCGCCCATAGTCGCCGAATGCGCGATCCACTACGAGTGCAAGGTGGTGCATTACAATGACATCATCCCCGACCATCTCCCCCAGAGCATCATCTCAACGGCCTACCCGCTCGGGGATTTCCACAGGCTGTATTTCGGCGAGATACTCGACGCTTACGCCGACGAGGACGTCGAATCCAAGCTTACCTGAGGGGGATCAATCCCCCTCCCCCTCAAAGCAGATCTCAGCCATCCCGTAGGGTTTCAGCCTCACCTCGGCATAGGTCATCCCGTCGGCATGCCAATGGTCTAGATCCAGCCGCACTTCGCTCTCTATCTCGATAAGCAGCTTCTTTCCCCTCCCGCTCAGCTCGGCCATCCAAATCCTCCCCTCTCTACCCCGCTCCCCCAGGAAGATGGCGGTCGACCTGGAAGGATAGTTCAACTCCCTTTCATACGCCCTGACCCTCCTCCGGACGGCCCGGCTGAGGAAAAGCTCAAGCTCATCCTCATCGTTTATCCGCCTCACCCTTCGGCTCGATAGAAAATCCTCGAGCTCAAAGGCCTTCTCCCCGCCAAGCCCGTCCAGCAGATAAGGGGCGGGGTTTAAAACCCCTATCCCCGTTCCCTTCAAGCTTTTAAGCGCTCGAAGAGCCCTCGAGGACAGCGTCTGACAGGAGGGGATGAGGACCGCTTGATATGGCCTG
>QNBQ01000433.1 GCA_003645735.1 Candidatus Poribacteria bacterium | reverse complement strand
GGCTTGATATGAGCTGGCTCTCTAAAAGCCAGGCTCTGGCTTATGATCAGATATCGGAAAAGATCTGGACAGCAGGGGTGGTTAATCTTTATGGAGGCCACGGGATGGGTAAGACGTTCCTCGGATGGGTTATCCACAAAGAGGGGTTGAGCCTATCAGGGGAGAGGGTGAGGGCAGTATACTTCCCGCTTCTGAAGTGTCTGGAGAGGTCTGAGGCGAAGGTTGTCATCATCGACAACCTCCCTCCTGAGAGAGGGGCGATAAGGGAAGCGATCCACAGGTGCAGATGGAACGGGTTTGACTTGGTAATCCTTATAACCCATCTTCCGGCTCAGGATCAAATACCTTCTGTGCGAGTTGAGCTTTCCGAGGAGGATTTCAAATTTATATCCCAAAACCTTGAAAGAAACATAGGTAGACCTTTCCCCTGGAGGGTTAGGAATCTCTGGGAGATGATCAAGGGGGGATATGAATGAGCACCTTATGGGAGGCGATAAGCTCGTTACAACCAGTCATCGATACGGTCTCGGCGGAGGATATTATCTCCGATCCTGAGACTGTCGAGACTAGATACAAAGCTTATTCACGCCTCTTCTTCCCGCATGAGGCTGTTAAGAGAGTTGAGGATAAGCTGATCAAGGAGATAAAAGCAGGTCGATCGGTAGCTGGATACATATCGGGGGAGTTCGGGTATGGCAAGACAGCCACCGCGGTGTATTTATGGCGGAGATGTTTGGATGCTGGCATCTGCTCCGTCCCACCGTTCCTGTTCCGCAGCCTGAGCGGTATGATGGATGCAGTGACGGGGTGGGTCAGAAACGCCCTCGAGCACAGAAATAGAGATCTTATACCATCCTTAGAGGAACTTCATGAGCGTTTCAGGTTCAGATCACACGAGGAGATGGCAGAACGAATTTCCCGAGAGAAAGCGATACCTCTCTCAAAGGCAAAGGATATAGTTCGTGATTATATCGCGCGGAGTAGGGATTTGATGAACGCTTCAATCCTCGTCCAGTTCCTGGCAGAGGTTACGGACATAGTTCTGGAATCCGGGATGAAAGGTTTGCTTGTTTTCGCCGATGAGCTTCAGGAGTTCATCAGATCCGAGGAGTTCTTCAGGGAACAGGCCCAGAGGTTCAGCGAACTGGTTAAAGGGCTTAGAGCGAAATCTGGGCCTTTGGGGATCATCTTCACCATGCCCCCTCCCACCAAGATGGTGCTTGAGGAACAGACTCGCGACGTGATGGATAGGCTGAGGGAGAAGGAGATCTTCATCGAGCTTGAGGGAGCATATACGAGGGATTTTCCAGAACAGATCTGGAGATATGCGTGTAGGAGTTTCAACGCTGAAGAAAGCCTGAGGATCATACCCCCTGAAACGCTCGACGCCCTGGGACAAATCTGTGTCCGTGGCGATTTAAGCAATGGGCCGAGGACAGTTATAGCCGTTTTTAAACGAGCTATCTTGCACTGGCAGTCAAAGCAAACCCCATATACACCCCTAGATATGATGGAGGATTACCTGAATGGGCGTATTGTCTTTGAAGGACGGGAACAGAAGATATCCTCCATCCTGAGCGGACTTATGGATATCCGCCCGGTGCAGCAAAATCCAGAATATCAAAGGGCCTTGAAGCTGATGGCTGCGTTCCCCAATGGTGTGCCTCGCGAAACGGCGAGGAGGTATGGTCTTGAGGAAACAATTCTCGATCTAGCGGAAAGGGAAGGGTTTATAGGCAAACATATCATTCAGCTACCCGAAGGATATGCGCTCGTTGAACTTATTCCGCCTTCGTCCAGGCCCGGCCGTCTGGTTGAGGAGCTATTGAATAGGTTCAGATCGCGGTGGTTCTCTGCATCCTCCCCGGAGGAGAAGTTGGAGGTGGCCAAGCTTGCCTTCATTTCCGGATGTATAGAGCATCTCTTCCCTCGGAGAACACAAGGGGGGAGAAGCCTCTGGTCCGGCCATCCTGATTTGAATTGGTGAATGAAGTTAAGGGATCTCCCGTCCACACCATCACGCTTTCAGGGATACCATCGATGCTTGAGGGGAAACATCCCCACAGGAAAGTGGTTATAGCTATAGCAACTGAAGGGGAGGTGCTTTCAAGATTCATACCTGATGAGGATGCCGATCTGGTTTTCAGGTTTTTCCTTGAGAAGTTAGGCGCGAGCGAGCCTGGTAGAATAGAAACCGCCAAGGGGGATAGAACGATAGACATACACCTCAACCTGGACAGGCGCTTCGGTGAGAGGTTCCCGGGCGAACTAGGCATGATGCAAAGGGTGATGTCTCCTCAGCGTTGCACAGCGGAAGTGCTTTTGAACTTCATGTTATGGCTGGATGCTTGGATCCAAGATCACAAGGAGATCAGCGCAGCCGAGAAAGCCGAGTTGGAGGAGATCAGAAACTTAATGGTTAGGTTCTCCATTTCTCTCCTTATGCCTCCAGATCTGGATATAATAGGCATATCCGGCTTGGAAGGAGCTGCTGAGAGAAGGCTTATCGAAAGTATAATAGAAATCAAGCTCGATGAGATATATCCCGATTACAAACCGCTTAAGGTGGGCACGCGCTCGGCGAATCTACTGAAGAACTATAAGCTCGTTTTGAGTAAAGTTTCTCTAGCTCAACGCAGGGGACATGATCCCATCACGGGGACGAAGGAAGAAATAGCCAGGCTTTTCGGGAGCAGGCCCTCCGGTTTTCCAAGCGATGCCAAAGAGCTCAGCGAGCTAAACCTTGTGGATTTCTCGGAGTCTAGGGATTGGAAAGGGAGAGGAGTTAACTCCCAAGCCAAGATCCGATTGAAGCTTCACCCGTTGGAGGAGGAGATCCTCAAGGAGCTCAGAAATAGTGACGACAGATACATGGAGGAAGGGAAAGAAGCGAAGATCCTTAGAATGAATCAAATTTACAGGATCGGCAGCAAAAAAGGATATACCAGGGATGAAGT
>QNBQ01000432.1 GCA_003645735.1 Candidatus Poribacteria bacterium | reverse complement strand
CCAGAAGGGTTAATCCCACCTCCGCCCTCTCCGGGGCATACCTCCTCCCCTCCCACTCCCCCGGCTGGGCGTGCGCCACGGCTATCGGGAACAGCCCCTCCCTTTCGAAGTGGGCCGCTATGGCCCTCAGAGCCTCCTTCCTCTCCGGATCCAGCCCCTCCTGCGAGCCAAATATCAACAGATACTGGGACTTCCCCATCACCTCCTCAAGCTCCCCGGCCATGAACGTGAAAGCCCTGCCGCCGGGGTCGCGCATCACAACCGACCTGCACATCCCCTCTTCATCCTCGTATTCGGCCACCTTCTCCAAAAGCGACAGGTAACCGTCGAAGGGGAGCTCAAGCTCCTTTCTCAGCTTCAACAGATCCTCGTCGAACGACTCGCCCCCCAGAATCTGAACCGGGATGTTTTGGTTCCAGTGGGAGTTGAGGGCGAAATCGGCCGCCGTTATCAGCAGCTTCAGATCTTCACCTATCCTCTTCTCATCCCCTTGAGCCTCCGAGATCAGCCTTCGCATCTCATCCCGGCTTATGATCTCCCCATCTATGAACGCCTTTTCGAGCACATATCTGCTCTCGGTTATCCCCCACTCCCTCTCGACGCAGATCACCTTCAGCTCGTTCAGATCGTCCATCCTCGCCATCGATTTCAGGAGGGCGATCCTTTTATTTGAAACCTTGAAAGCCCTGGCCGTTATTGCGGAGATCAGCTCGGGGGTCATATACGGCAGGAGCGCGACGACCAGGCCCGAGCTGAGGAGAAAGGTTTGGTAGGATCCCCTGCCGAGCAGGAGCGAAGCCACGAAGGCGACCGCTCCCAAGAGAAAGGCGCAGGCGGATATCTTGAGCGACCAGATCTCCGAGTTGGTCTGCAGCCACGTCTCCGCTCCCTCCACCTCCCCCCCCTCCGGAAAGGTCACTTCCTCCCCGGTCGCCACGACTATCCCCAGGCACCTCCCTTTGGCTATGAACGTCCCGCGGAAGAGCATGTTGCTCCTCTCGGAGGGGGGCGTGTTGGGATCGAGCTTTTCGGGCGTCTTTTTGACGACCGATCTGTCGGGGAAGATCCTCCTCTCGTCGACCTCCAGCTCCTCGGCCTCCACAACCCTCACATCGCCCGGGACTCTATCCCCCTGCTCGAGCTCCACAAGATCGCCCGGCACGATCGAGGAGGGGGGGACCTCCATTTTGATGCCGTCCCTTATCACCTTTATCCTCGATCCCCTCCATCTGGGAGGGATCCTCCATCTCAGCGAGGCATATCTCAGGGAGGTGAGAGCGAGGAAGGATAAAAAGGCGAAGGAGAGAGCAAAAGCGAAATCGGGGACGGACCCTTGAATCAGGGAGACGATCGAACAGCCGAGCAGGACGCCTGAGATGATGAAGGCGTTCGGGCGCAGGGCGTATTTGATCGGAGGACGACGGGAGGGCAGCTCCCTTATCGGCTTCGGAAGCCTTGAAGCCGCTTCCCCCGCCGCCAGCCCGTTTTTCAGATTTGTGCCGAGCTTTTCGGCGACCTCGGAGACCTCAAGGGAGTGCCACGGCTCCATCCATCCCTCCGGGCCAACCGGCTCTGGCGGATCAGGGCTTATATTTGAGGACCATGCCCCACTGGCCGGTTATCCAGGCCGTCTTGGGGTCGAGGGCGAAGACGCTTCTGAACTCGAAGTTTTTCCCGCCGGGGCTCTCCCAATCCTCCTTGACCCAGGTCTTGCCGCCATCGGTCGTGTGAAGGATAGTTCCCAGTTCGCCGACGGCCCAGCCCTGGCCGCCCTTGAGCATACACACCCCCTTGAGGTTCTCCTCGGTGGGGGTCTTGACCCGCTTCCAGCTCTTGCCGCCGTCCTCCGTCAGCAGGATGATGCCGTAATCCCCGACGATGCAGCCCCTCATCTCATCGGCGAACGAGATGCCCCACAGGACCAGGTTATACTCCTTGGCCATCTCCTCCAGGCCCGACCGCTGCATGGTCCAGGTCTTGCCGCCGTCCTCCGTGTAGAGGATCTCCCCGTTCTGGCCGATCGCCCATCCCTTGTTCTCATTGACGAACGCCACATCGGCCAGCAGCACCTCCTCCCCGATCGCCGCGCCCGGCTTGCCGCCCTTCAGCACCCTCCAGCTCCGGCCGTTTGTGGTCTTCAGTATCGTCTCGCCCATCCCGACGGCATACCCCACCTTCTCGTTCAGGAAGGTCACCCCGTAAAGCCAGTTGGTCACCTTGCTCATCTGCTGCTTCCAGGTTTTGCCCCCGTCGGAGGTGTGGAGGATCATCCCGCCGGCCCCAACGGCCCAGCCGACCTTGGGGGTGACGAAGCAGACATCCCAGAGGGTCTTCTCGGAGGGGTTCTCCTGCACCTCCCAGGTTTTCCCGCCATCGGTCGTGTGGAGGATGACCCCCTTCTCCTCCAGGAACTTTCCGCCCACGGCCCACCCTTCCTTCGGGCTGACGAACCAGATCGAGTAGAGGTCTATGTCCTCGTCCACGCTGGGGTTATAAAGCAGCTTCCAGCTGCCCGCAAATCCAAACGCGCCCCACAGGATCAAAAGCGTCGTGGCAACAACCCCCAAAAACCCTCTCACCATCTTCGATTCCTCCCCGTTTTCAGAGATCTCCCACGGTTTAGTATATCACTCCCCGAAACCGCTGTCAAGCGGCCTAGGCCCGTTCCACCCGCATCAGATCTGGCGCCTCGACCCTCACCTCCCCGTTTCGCCTGACCACCCTCACATCCCCCAGCGGGGTGGGGCAGACGACGGAGTAGTCGAAAGGCGTCTCTTTGGGGTTAACCCTTACCCTTCGGCAGCCCGGCTCGGCTATCTCGAAGCCTATCAGGTTCCATATGAGGAACTTCGCCGGATAGGCCGACCAGGCGTGGGAGTGGCTCCTCAAAAAGCCCGAAAACGATCCGCTCCGCCAGCTGCCGTTTTGATACCACTCCTCGAAGGTCGACCTCGCCCCCCTCT